>JAYTTC010000719.1:0-3489 GCA_043745255.1 Verrucomicrobiales bacterium | reverse complement strand
TTGGAAGGTCGTACGACGACCGTCCGGCAATGTGAGAGTTACATCACGGCCTCCTCCGGTGCGGTATTGCGCGCCTCGCTCCTCGTCAATCTGAACTTGGAGATCGGTGATTGTGTAATTCCAGCCCAGCCCGAAATCGCCTGTCGTGGGGTTGGAGGAATCGTAGCTGCGCACCAAGGCGATGGGAATGCCCTCGGTGGGCACCAATAGGTCAGTTTCGCCGTATGTGAAATTTCCGATTTTTAGTGAGGTTTCCAGCAAAATTCGGTTGCGAGTCGTTGATGTGAGGGTTATCCCAACTTGCGGCTGACCGATCACCTCGAGCTCCAAATCGTAGGCGCCATTGCGCAGCGATGACAAATCAAGTGCTGCTAGAAGACCGTTATCCACGGAGGCTCCCCCTACGGGATCAAAAACCAACAGTTCAACACCGGTGGAGGGATCGTAAACATGGAATTTGTAATTGAAGGTTCCAGGGTTGGCCCCGACTGGTTTCGCAACTCCGTAAACGTTTACAAACCCCTCTCGAACATAGGAACCGTCCGGAGGACTTGTGAGCGTGGCGATCGGCGGAGCTAGAGCAGGCAGGCTATTGCCCACGCCAAGAACGTATGGATCGGATGCCACTGAGAAGGCATGATCGGTTTCAGCGACAGCTTTAAGAGTGTAATACCTTGCGGCCAGGCCCGTGGTGTTCCAGACAAACGGGAAGTCTGGACTCTGTCTAGATTCGCCAGTTTTCTTATTATTTACGTAATAATTGACGCGTAGCACCGAGCCTTCGGAAGTCTGTGCCTGGGATTTGAGCGTCACAGAGCTGTCGGCAGGAACCACAGTTTTCCTGACATCACCCGTGTCAGAAACGACCGTGTCGGAAACGACTTTGAAAACGACGCTGCTGGGAATGATATCCACGATCACGGACGCAGTCGCGAACCCTTTGCGGTCATCCTTGATTTGATAAGAGAACTGAGCAGAGCCGTAGACCTGGGGCAAGAGCTGCATAGCGACCGCGCGCCCATCGCTCGTAAACGAGGCTGTGCCGAATGCTGGGTCTAGCCCCAGCAGGGAGCCCGTCACGAAGCTAACGGGATCCCCGTTCGGATCGCGGTCATTGTCCATCACCGGAAAGATGAGGGCCTTTGAACCGACGCCTGCAAACATCGAAGTGGAGTAGCGATCGTTCTGGGCTACGGGCGCGATGTTGATGTCCGCGGGCAAGACGTCGATTCGGACGGGGGACGATTCGGTGTAGTGGCCAGCAGAATCGATCGAGGTCGCGGTCAGGAGATAGCTGCCAACCGTCGGGGTCCCCCACGTGAGCGTCAGGTTCACGGGCGCTGAACCGGCAGGGATGGAGACAACCGAGCTGGCGATCTGCCTGTTCCCGTCCGAGCCATAGGCGCGCAGGATTACCTTGGTAATGGCTGGGCTGCCGGATTGAGGCCCGACGTGCACAGTCGATGCGATGGGCTGGCCGGCCGAGAGGGATGCGCCATCATGGGGCTCCACAATCTGAACCAACGCATCCAAGCCAGCCGGATTAGCAATGCCCATCACTTTGAAGATGAAACCGCTTGCGACCGCGACTGTTCCCTCAAAAGCGCCTGCAAAACCTGCAACCGGCCCAGAATATGTAAACGTGATCGGAACAGATTCCCCGGGCGCGAACGAAGCAACACTCGGGGGATCGATTGTGAAGGCCTCTGGTGACTTGGCCCGGACCGAACCTACCACCGTATCCAAGACCACCGAGAGGGAATCCAGCGGCTGCCCTTTGGAACCTACGTTGCGAATAAGGAAACTCCAGTGTCCGCTCCCATCTCCCTTGAGCATTCCCAGATCTATAGCGTCCGAGGCTCCACGAACCACTCCCTCGTTGTTGCGATAGAGCTGGCCGCCGTACTCGACCTCCAGACTCGCGGCGGTAGTGCGAAGGAGGTTGATGGTATACCCTCCGGTCTGGCCGCGCAGATGCGTCGTCACTTCTACGAAGTAGCGCCCACCTGATGGGATGAGGAACTCGGCAATCTTTGCATCTGTGCCCCCGGGCCCATCGTCGTAGCCCTCTGTGTGATTGCCTGAGGCAACTACTAGCCCATCTGGACCACGCAAGTAGATATGCGCAGGAAAGGCTGCCCCAGTTAACTCAACGGTCGCCTTGGTTCCTTGCTGAGCATCGAAGAAGAACTTGTCCGCGAAACATCCTCCATCCCGAACAGTCGACCTTTCATCGACATCAGTCAGGCTTCCCACCACAGGGGCGTTGTCGTGGAGATCGACGGGTGCAACTCCGTCTACGCTCATCGTGACCAATGCGGAGGAGGTATTCCCAGCAAGGTCGACCAGAGTGTAGCTGAACGTATCCGTTCCGGTGAAATCCGAGTTCGGGAGATAGACGACACAAGACTGGTCAAACCCGATGGTGGAAACCCCGTTCTTAGGTTGTGTAATCCCGGTGATTTTCAAGATCTTCCCGCCCGGGGACTCGTCGTTACTAAGGATATTCAGCGCAGCAGCACCGTCACCCCGTTTAACGGAAAAACTGTCGGCGCGAGCTTTCGGTAAAGATTGATCGGGTAGGGTTTCCTGGAACGGATCAGAACCGCCCAATTTGCCGAGCGGCAATTTCACAACAGCAGCGATTATCGAAAGCGCGTCGGTTGGAATGGTTCCGGAACTGGGAGGAATGGAGGCCACGGTAAGCGTACCCGCCGTCAGAGCTTGGCCGATCGCCTTCTCGCGAATGTCCCAGAGCCCGTGGTTGTCAGGAGCCTCCGAGTGATGCGCCCATGGCACGCTCTTCCCACGCCAGATTTGGTTTTGTGGGGTCTCCAGTGCCGGGTCCCACCAAGCCTGGCTCTGGCCGTTGAGGAAGATGGGGGCATCGGAGTACAAGTCTCCGCTCGTTTGGTCCTGCCCGTCCGAGACGTGAAGTTCCAATTTCGTAGCACCCGCCTCGGCTGCCGAGAGTGCAGGAACTGCCGGGATAGCGATGCTCCAGCCATTATCCAGCGCTACGTTGAGCCTCGCTCCTTGAGAACTTGTTGCCCAGGAAAGATCGGTGTTGAGAAGCTCGATACGGTGTGACACTTGAAGGCCGTTCCCGTAGGCACCGTCCGGTGTGGTCAAGGAGTCGTTCCTGTAAAAAGAACCTCCGACGAAGAGCCGCTGAGGCATCGGTATGGGGTTCACCACCGCATTTAGGAAATCGATTGCATAGGTGGATTCAGCCACGGACCCTCCAGAGTAGAGTGTGTGGACTGTGCCAGCGAAGATCGCGGTCCCTGTGACATCAAGACGGGTAGCGAGCAGCATTTTAGAAGGATTGGCAGCATTCATCATGCGACCTCCCAAATAGAAACTCGCCAAAGGACTTTCCCCAGGCAGGAACCGGATGACGTTTACCTCCATCGTCCCGTTCGCCAGTGCACTCGGGCTCCACGAAGCATCGAAAGTCCCTACGGCCGACACTTTAGCCAGGCAATT
>JAYTTC010000718.1:0-3505 GCA_043745255.1 Verrucomicrobiales bacterium | reverse complement strand
TTGAGGGAACGATTGATCCTTCAGGCTGGCGACTACCAACAAGAGATCGTTGCCGGAGCGCCGGAGGAACGCGATGATTCGGGTCTCACCGTTCACGTGCAGAATATCGATGTTCCTGGAACGAGTGGACGGGTGCCGCCGACGGAAACGGATCGCGTCCTGGTAAAAGCGGAACAATCGAGCGCCGTTTCCCGTCCGTTCGCCGAGGATGTCCTCACGCTGCATGACGAAGTTGTCGTATCGATACGGCTTCTGCGCACCGATCTCCTCTCCCATGAAAAACATCGGAGACCCGGCTGAGAGCAGCGACAACCCGAAGGCGACGCGTGATCGAGCCTCCGCAAACTCACGAGTCGCGCCCAGCAACGCCGCTTGATTCACCGCACAGGGGAGCGTCCGCATGGAACCCCCGGCATTCCCGGCCTCATCATGGGATTCATGATAAACCACCTTATTGTACTGGCTGGAGTTCAGAACGCTTGCGAACTGGCTTAGATCGAGGTCTCGTCCGTCTCCGAGCCCGGCGTACTTCAGGAGTCGCGCCCGTCCGCCCGCCATATCGGAATCCCCTATGAGGTTGTGGTAAAACGCCGCGAACCAGGTGGCGTCGAACCCCAGGCCTCCCAGCTCAGGGACCTGTGTGATGAGCTCCCAGTCGGAATGATCTTCAGCAATGAGCATCACATTCGATCGGATGAGGCGGAGGGTCCGACTCCATTCGCGAAGCGTTTTCGCCCCATATTGGTTCGCGCTTCCGACTCCGCGTCCATCGGCGTGGAGTGCATTATCGCGATGCATGGCCTGAGTGAGGTCCACTCTCAGGCCATCCACATGACACTCCTCCAGGAACGCAGCCGCACTGCTTACGAAGACATGACGAACCATTTCCTCCCAATAGCGCGGGCTGAACCCACTTGATCCGTTGTCAACATAACCGCCCTCGGGAAAGGAATAGTCGGAGCTCCTCCCCTCGTACCAATAGTAGATGTTCTGCTCGGGCGCTTCCGAATCAAACTGCCACTGAGCCCGCTCCGCGTTCCCATCCCAGTGGTTGTAGACCACGTCTTGAATCACCGCGATGCCACGACGGTGACACTCTCGGACGAAGTGCTTGTACTGATCTCGTCCGCCAGAAGTCGCCTCAATCACGAAATGATGCGAATCGCCGTAGCCCCAGCCGATACCCGAAAACTCGGACATCGGGAGTAATTCTACTGCGTTCACACCCAAGTCGCTCAGGTGTGGAAGCAAGGCCATGGCATGGGAGAGATTGCCTGGACCTGGGCTGCCGTATCCCAACGAGCCGATGTGGAGTTCGTAGATGATCAGATCCTCTGCACGCGTGGGCACCGTCAAGCCAGGGATGAATTCGTCGGCCCAAAACTCCGCCTCGGGAATCCTTACCGGACTCTGCTCAGAAGGCGTTTCGAAATCTCGCGAAACCGTGTCCAGACTCATGATGAGACTGCAGCTCTTGGTTCCTTCCAGCGTCGCGGGATCTCCATTCCAATTTCCGGTCTTGGGATCCACTGCTCCGCGCCCGGCCTGAGCTCGTGAGAACAGGTCACCGCGGTAAACGATCCTCCCCTGCGCGTTTTGGATCCGGTACATATAGGCCAGACCCTCGTACGAATCGTAACCCGGTAGAATCTCGCTCTCCCAGATCCCCTCCGCCTGTTTCGTCAATCGCAGCACCGGACGCGTGGGATCGATCCCCTTGCCCTGGTCGTCGATGTAGCCGCGTGTCTTGTCAGCAAAAACCACCTCGACCTTCTGAGCATTGGGTGCCCAGACGGCAAAGCGAAGGCCGGGGTTAATTCTGTGACCGTGAGAAAACATCTTACGCGCTCCGAGTCGGCGCGCGTAAGTGAAGAAGAATCGCTCCTGCTGAGAGCCGCGGACGGGAGCGAGCTTGAACGAACGCAGTCGATCTACACGCTCGGCGGAGGGCACCTCGGTAGGGATTCCCCACACATTCGCGGCAGCGGGCGTATCAAGGCGCACACCCCATTGGAAGTCCTTCCCAATTTCGGTGACATCGAGCAAAACCGTGGCACTGAAGCCGGGGCAACCATCCTCGGCGACGATTGCCTTCATCGGCAGCTCAGTCCAGGCGGCGGACCTCCTGCCCTGGAGATCCCAGCTCCCGCTGAGTCGAGCGTTGCGAAAAATCTGCCGCTTAAGACCGGTGAGATAGAGGAACTGCACCGCGACGGTTGCCATAGATAGGGCCTTTCTTGCTCGAAGCTTTGGTGAATCGAATAAGTCTGTTCAAGACTTCTCTGGAGAACGTTGCCCGAGGGCTCCGATGGCCCTACGTTCGCTGTCGTAAAACCGCTCTTCCTCCTTCCATTGGGACTGATGGCTTGCCTCCTCTTCGCCTCACTTACCGGACGGTCCGTAGCCCCTGGCCGGAGTTCCATCTTTTTTAAGATGGCCAGTCGACCAGAGAACCCCTCGGGTCACGAGATCCAGATAGCGGGCATCTTCAACGGTCGCATTGTTGTGTCCGAGAGTGGTGCTGAACACGCGAGTCTTCTTCGCGCCATACTCGTTCACCCAAGCGACCACCACATCGCTGGTGGTCGCGGTGCCATCCTTGCGTTTCACCGTTTGCTGACCGCGAGCCACCGCCTTGGTCTTGTCGAAAATGTGCACGTTGTTGTAGAGCTCTTCATTGATTGTTGTCCAGTCACCGAGGCCCTTGCTGATGGAGGCCTTCGGGTCCGCGAACCGAACAGAGATAGGCTCTTGGGGGCCGTGTCCGCTGGACTGCAGGCCGAGGTATTCAAACCAGTAGCCGTGGGGAGTGCCGAGTGTCACGGGATCGTTGGGGTTCCCGATGCGATAGCAATGCATCGCGCAATGAAGATTCACACCCGGGATCCCATCGCGATGCGGCTTGAGCACTCCTTCCACCGTCGAAGGATCAGAAATATCCGCGCCGCACTCGTCATGAATCACCAGATCGTAGCCCTTGGCGTAGTCGGGATTGCCGAGGATCGCGAGCGGGGGACGAGTGCTGCCATCGGCAGCATGGATCTGGTCCACCACGACGTTCGCGCGGGCCTCAAGGCCTTTCTTGAGGCTGTCCTTTTGCGTCGCGTAATCGTGACAGCAGCCTCCGGTGATGAGGAGGATGCGCAGCGGTTTTTGGGCTGCCGCTAGGTTAAGCGAAGTGCTGAGCAGCAAGGACTCGACAGCGAGCAATAGGCCAAAAGACCGAGACAGAGCGTGCAGGTTCATGCCTATGTTTTATGCATTCTCTGCACGATACGCCAGCGATGAATCCAGAAGGGTTGGGACTCGGGTGTGATTAAAAGTGGGTGAGAATGGAGTCTCGCAGATTCGAAGAGATGGGACGGGGATGGGCCGATACGGCCCACACTACAGAACTGCAGCTGGCTGACATGAAGAGGGAGGGATGAGGATTCACGACAGAAATATGGGCAGGGCCTGTTCTGCCGACCGGATATTCCTGTCCTTGATATTGTTGTCGAGACTC
>JAYTTC010000717.1:0-3510 GCA_043745255.1 Verrucomicrobiales bacterium | reverse complement strand
CTCTACTTCGTCGCACCCCGAGCGGACGGCTCCATCTGGATCGCCGGCGATTTCGGTGCGGTAAACGGAACCAACATCAACCGAATTGCGCGTCTTCGGTCTGACGGCTCGCTCGATAACTCCTTCCTGCCCCTCGGCGGCGCCGTGGGCGGAGCGGTGTATCACATCCTCTTCCAAGAAAATGAGAAAATTGTCATCGGAGGCGAATTTACCGCCGTGAACGGGGTTTCGCGCACCCATCTTGCGCGGCTCAATCGCGACGGCTCACTCGACGCCGCTTTCGAAGTGGGTTCGGGCACCTCCGACACCGGCGTCCTTACCATGGCCATCCAGCCCGACGGCAACCTACTCTCCGCTGGGCTCTTCACCACCTACGACGGAACCCCTGTTGGAAATATTGCTAGGATTTACGGGGATCCGGTGACTCCGGCTCTGAAGGCGATGCTGTCCGACCCCACACACTTCCAAGTCGCCTGGCCCGCCTCCGCTTCGGGGTACGCCCTGCAATCGTCGATCGATCTGAAATTTCCCAATTGGCAACTCGTTACCAACCTGCCTGCCCTCGATGGCAGTTCCCTGACGGTGACCCTGCCTCTGGCGGCTCCAACGCAGTTCTACCGCCTTGTCTCTCCGTAATCGGGTCACGGGCCACAAACTTGAAAAGTGTATCGCTAATTCTAATGCGCTTTCAAGATGAGACTAATGGGATGAGACTAATGGTGGTAGATCTCTGGCATGGCAAGACCACGTCAGATCGATCAACTCGCCGTGAAACGAGCACAGTTAGTGGCCGCGACATCAACCTCTGTCGAATCGTTGCGACAATCGCGGGCGATTCTACTGCCGGCATTGTTCGGGGCTACACTCGAACAATTCGTGACCGCCCTCAGGGTAGGTCGCGCAACGGTGGCTCGACTGCAAGTCGCCTTTCGCAAGAAGAAGATGCCGCAACTGAACTCCGCCAGACGACCCAGCCGACCTTCCTTGGGGAGTCGTTTCCGCACCATCGACCGGGTCTTCGGCTCGATCTACAAATCTACCACGTGGACGTAATTTTGCGCGACCTTCGACCAAAATTCGCGTTGTTCGTTTGCCATGTGTAGTTCCGGTGCCGCCTAACGGATGTGAGATGAGTGACGTCCGATCTAATATGGAAAGAAGAACACCATGGCGATGAGCACAGTGACTAAGGCGACCGCAGCAAAGACGTTGGCTCAAGGTCGTTCACTCCAGCGAGTGTTGAACTAAGCCGCTACGCGGCGAGCTAAATCGGGCGCGTTGGCTTGCAGGCGGCACGGGCGAACCTTCCCCGGAAGCTTGAGTTGGCCGGTAATGTTCGCCTATCATTCGAAGCGTGTCGCACGACAGCATCCTAATTCGCTCGGCAGTGCGGCAGTGCTCGGCGTAAGATTTCAGTTCGACAAACGATTCCCTTATCCGATAACATAAGCGCCATATTTTTGCAGGGGGTCTAAGGGGGACTTTTTCATCAAACCTTTTCATCGGGCTTGTTCAACCAGGGGTGTAATTGCTGGCTTCGCTTCGCTCCGCAGCATTACACCCTTCTGTGTTGGCCTCGGGGTCTCAATCACGCCACCAGTAGAGAAACTCGGGCGGGGCCAATTGCATGAGCAGCCAAGCTCCGATCAGGAACGTGACGTGCAGAATAATGTATCTGACTCGAGAGCGCCAAACCGGGCGCACGAGAAACATGACCAGGAGAACGGGCCCACCAACGATGGTCCCCAAATAGAGTCCTGACGTAATAGTTACAGCCAAAACCGCGTGAACGCGAAGTGGACCTGAGAAGCCATGTTCGCCGATGGATGCGGGCCAGCCACCGAGTGAATCGTGCATGTGCACCGCCAAGGAGTAGAATAGCCCCAGCATCCCGAGGCTAGGGAGAGAAGCAAGGATCCCTCCCCTCAGGCTCGGCCGCATCGGAACCTTCATCACCCACGCAAGCGGCAGTGAGAACAGCCCGACAGCTCCAGCGGCCAAGGCCAGAAGGACCACTGGATGGAGAGAGGTGTGCATACTCAGAGGCCTAACGGATCCAAGCTGAGTGAGGGCCGATCGAACGACTGCGACGGACAATCTGGCGAAGAGCGAAGGAACTAAGGCAACCGCAGCAAAGACGCGAGCTCAAGGTCGTTCACTCGAGCGGTTTGTTGGCGGCTGAAGAGACAGTCTCCATGCTTCATCATTTTTGAGCACTGCAACGGACATCACTGATCCTCTGCGTGAGGAACAGTTTCTGTCGATGATGCTCCAGCGCACGCCATCCAACCGATGCACACAGAGCAAGCACCACGAAATATGGAGCAAAGCGGCTTTTCATTTGGATTCTGGCACTGCCACCACAACGCGTGTCCATGCCGCCTCGATCCCATAGCTTGGCATTGGCGAGAAAGTCAGAAGGAGAAAGGGTTTCTGAACGTGGGTTATTCCAGGGCGAGCTGGTTGAACCTCGTGCGACTCCCGCTCCCGGGCCGGTCCTGGTAGCGACACGTGCTCCGCACCCGTCACAAAAAACGCAGCATCAGGGACCAATAGCAGAGCAGGAACCCTACGTTTTTCATTGCTGTTGAGCTTGAGCGCCTATGGCACCGAGGGAGGACGCAACCGGAATACCGATCGGTGAAGTATCCGTACCCCTCCGCCGCTGCTCCGTCCAACAGGTGAGGTGAGTAACAGCGCACGCCTGCCAGAGGAATTTCCTCACCGTCTTCTCTTGTCGCGCTCCTGCCTACTCCGCTTCCTCGTTAGGCGGCTGAAGCAAACCGTGCGTGTGTGTTGTTCCAATTTCCCGATGGCAACCGCGACGGCCCGCCGCCCTTCGCTGCACCGCAGGTTCGGCGACGTTTTCATTGTTTCAGACCTTCGCACAAAGGCTTGCCAATCTCCCAATGGTGTCCGAACGGATCAACTACTCGTCCAAGGCACCAGCCATGTTGCTCCGTCACTGGCCAAACCACCGTGGCTCCTGCGGCGACCGCTCTGTTGAAAGCGGTATCCGGATCCTCCACGATCATCGCCATCCGCACTGAACCCCCGCCGAGAGACTCGGGACTAAAGTTGAAGTGCTCCGGGGACTCGTCCGCGAGCCAGAATCCGGCTCCCATCACGGACAATTGCGCCACGACCCTCCCGGTCTCGTCAGTGATGCGGAATAACTCCTCAGCTCCGAACGCCGCCTTGTAGAACTCGATTGCTCGCGCTCCCTGACGAACTGAGAGCATCGGGGCTATTGCAGTCTTCTGACTTTTGATTTTCTGCATGTCATTGCTCATGGGTGATGTCCTTGGAAGGTGGTTTAATCGTGAGACGCGCGGAGTCGACTAACTTTGAATATACGACGGCCGGTTCGTTTATTGGAAGAGCAAGTGCCCACAAGACCGGGCTCTCGAGTAGCCCTGGAATTCGGAGAGGCTGCCGCCCTTGGCCTTGGCGTAGGATGCCAGGCGGTTCGACCCCCGCGTTGATTACCGTCCTTCACGAGCTGAAACC
>JAYTTC010000716.1:0-3514 GCA_043745255.1 Verrucomicrobiales bacterium | reverse complement strand
TGGGCCGCGCGATCGTACGGCAGCCCAAGGTATTTCTTTTCGATGAGCCTCTCTCCAATCTCGACGCTCAGATGCGACTGCAGATGCGGACCGAACTGGCCAAACTACATCACCAACTCAAGGCCACGATGATCTACGTGACCCACGATCAGGCGGAGGCGATGACTTTGGGGGATCGAATCGTGGTCATGAAGGATGGGCTGCTCCAGCAGGCTGCGGATCCGGTGACTCTTTACCAGCGCCCTTCGAATCGATTTGTCGCGAGTTTTATCGGGTCGCCTCCGATGAACTTTTTTCCTGGCAATCGCGTTCAATCCGAGGCCAAGGAATGGTTCGTTCAGACGGATTCCACCGGTGAATTCTCCCCTTTCCGATTCGCTCTCGACGCAGCGCCCTCAATTCGACGCGAGGTCGTCCTCGGCTTGCGTCCTGAGCATCTCTCCGATCATCCCGGGGAGGGGACGGTTATTCTCGAGGGACGAATCGAGTTAGTAGAGTTGATGGGCGCGGAGACGTTTGTGCATCTTTCCCGGGGGACGGAGCGTTTCGTGGCTCGGCTTCCATTTCTGGTGCGCCGAACGATCGGGGAACGATTGACCCTCTATGCCGATGTGAGGCATGCCTGCTTCTTCGATCCGGTGAGCGGCCTGGCGATTCGACCGTAGTCCACCGATCCTGCGTGAATCGATAGCGTGTCGCGCGCCCCCGCTCGCTTTTCATTTCCGTCACTCCTATGTTCCCGTCATGAGCGTGTTAAGCCTTCACGAGTTTCATGAAAAGCTGGGTGCCTCCTTTTTGGAGGTGAACGGTGCCGAAGTGGTGGCTGACTACGGCGATATCGCGGCCGAGCATGCTGCCCTTCGAAACTCCGCTGGGGTGCTAGATCTGAGCTTTCGAAGTCGGCTTTGTTTGCTGGGTGCGGATCGCAAGACTTTCCTCAATGGTCAAGTGACCAACAACGTGAAGGATCTTGCCACTGGCTTCGGTTGCTACGCAGCGCTGGTCACGGCCAAGGGGAAGATGCAGAGCGATCTTCTGGTGTACTGCCTTCAAGACGAGCTTCTCCTCGACTTCGAGCCAGGGCTTGCCGAGGCGGTGCAACAGCGTCTCGAGAAATATGTCATCGCGGATGATGTTCAAGTGGTGAACGTGGGTGAAGCTTATGGGCATCTCAGCATTCAGGGTCCCTGCTCCGCCCAAGTGCTCGCCGCGTTAGCGCTCGCGCCATCCCTTCCGGAGACCGCGCTGACCTTCGTGCATTACAGCGATGCGACGCTCGGTGACCTCTACGCAATGAACCACGCTCGCGCTGGAGCCTGTGGGTTCGATCTTTTTGTTCCTATCCAGGCGCTGGGAGCGGTTCTGGACAAGTTGGTCGCCAGCGCCCGGGCGCAGGGAGGTCGGTTGGTGGGCTGGACCGCGCTCGAGCAGGCTCGTATCGAAGCCGCAATTCCTCGGTTTGGAGCGGACATGGACGAAACCAATCTTCCTCCGGAGGCGGGTTTGGACTCGCGTGCGATTCACTATGCCAAGGGCTGCTACATCGGACAGGAGGTCATCGCCCGTCTCCGCACTTACGGTAAAGTGGCTAAGGCGCTGCGCGGACTTCAGTGGCCGATCGTTCCTGGCGAGGCCCTACCCAAGAAGGGCGATAAGATTTATTGGAGTGAAAAGGAGGTCGGTTACGTGACCAGCGCGACTGCCTCCACGGACCTCAGCTCCGGTTTGGCCCTGGCCTACATCCGCCGTGAACAGAACCAGGTAGGCGCGCAGTTGATTATTCGAACGGAGCTGGGGCCGGTGAGTGCCTCGGTCACCACGCTGCCGTTCCAGCCGTTCGCGGTCCTTGGCTGAATTCGGAATCACGGATGAGGGGAGTACCTGGGGGGCGAGGACAAGCGCAAAGAACGCAAAAAGGCAGAACGGGAGACCTTTTCCCCGGGTCCGGAATATTCCGGAGCGTTTCGCCGCTTGACCCTGCCGCCTGATCTTGCGAGATAAAGCGAATGACGAAATCCATCTGGCTCTCCCTTCTTGCCGCCGCACTGTCGGCGTCTGCTGCGGATTCTGACCTTTCGCTCCGCAACTTCAAAAAAATCCAGGTCAGCGACCAGTTCTGGGGGGAGGGGGCAAACCTTGGCGACTTCAACCACGACGGGAAGATGGACCTCGTCTCAGGACCCTATTGGTATGAAGGTCCCGATTTTAAGACGCGTCACGACTATGCGCCCGCCACGCAGTCCTTTCAGTTGAAGGTGGGCCTGATGACTTCGGTGACCGTGCCGGGCTACGAGGGAGGCCTGGGCAAGAATAACTCGTATTCGGAAAACTTTTTCGCCTTCACCTACGATTTTAACGCCGACGGCTGGACCGACATTCTGATCCTCGGTTTTCCTGGCAAGGAGTCGTGGTGGTTCGAGAATTCCAAAAACGGCAGCGGAAACTGGGCGCGCCACACGGTCTTCGAGGTCACCGACAATGAGTCGCCCACTTTCGTTGATATCACAGGCGATGGGAAGCCGGAGCTGGTCTGCAACTCTGGCGGCTACTTCGGCTACGCCTCGCCCGATCCCTCCAACCCGAACGCACTTTGGAAGTGGCATACGATTTCGCCCAAGGGCAGCTGGCAGCGGTTCACCCATGGATTGGGCGTGGGGGATGTGAATGGGGATGGACGCATGGACCTTCTTGATATGGATGGATGGTGGGAACAACCCGAATCGCTCGCGGGCGACCCGATCTGGAAGCGGCATGCGGTCGCGTTCGCGCCCGGCAGCGGCAGCTCTCAGATGCACGTCTATGATGTCAATGGAGATGGTCGAAACGACGTGATCACCGCTCTGGCGGCGCATGGTTACGGATTGGCTTGGTATGAGCAACTGGCGGAGAAGGACGAGCATGGCTCTCCAAAATTTACCCAGCACATCATCATGAACAAGGAGGCCAACGAGAACGAATACGGCGTCCATTTCTCCCAGTTGCACGCGGTTGATCTCGTCGACATGGATGGAGACGGTTTGAAGGATATCGTCACCGGAAAACGATTTTGGGCCCATGGCCCGACCGGCGATGCTGAGCCTAATGCTCCTGCGGTCCTCTACTGGTTTAAGCTCGTGCGTGGCGCGGACCACAGCGTGCACTTCATCCCGCATCGCATCGACGATAATTCAGGCGTCGGTACCCAGGTAGTGACTGGGGATCTCAATGGCGACGGGCTTCCCGATGTGGTGGTCGGCAATAAACGCGGTACCTTCGTTCACCTTCAGGAGAAGAAGAACGTGTCCCGCGAAGAGTGGGAGAAGGCTCAGCCAAAGCCGCTGAAATAAAGCCAGAATCGGAGGAGTGCTACCCACTCGGAGACTCACTCCGGTTGCAGCCAGCGGTCCTTCGCGCGGTTCCCCGCTTCTGTGACGTCCTCGGGTGTGATTCAAAGTGGGTGAGAATGGAGTGTCGCAGATTCGAAGAGGTGGGGCGGGGATGGGCCGATACGGCCCACACTACAGAAGACAACCAC
>JAYTTC010000715.1:0-3522 GCA_043745255.1 Verrucomicrobiales bacterium | reverse complement strand
TCACCCTGGGACGCAGCAATAGCATTAGCGGCATCAAGTCCGCTCTGGATCAGCCGGAGTTTGCCACCGCCATCGGTCTTGTTCGGTTTGGCTCCTTTCAAGAAAAGCGCAAGAGCGGATCACCTTCCTTCACGCAAACTCTCAAGCAGACGTTCGGCGGAATCTTCCGTCGCGCGATGCTGTGAATGGAGGTTCCGTGGAAACCGGGTCTTTCTCGAAACCAGGAAATGGACTATGGAAAGTAACAGCATGAATCGACCCCATCGCTCGTTTTCCCTGCGAGTGCTCGGCGTGGGCGGGGCGGGTTGCAACGCGGTGACGCAGCTCGCAGAGCAGCCCCTTGCAGGGGTGGAGTTTGCCCTACTCAATACCGACGCGGCGGCACTGCAGCGAGTGGCTCAAGGTCAGCGAGTGCTGATCGGCGAGCGAACGATGCGCGGCCTTGGGGCTGGCGGCGATCCGGAGCGAGGCCGGGCCGCAGCGGAGGAGGATGCCGGGGTGATTCGTCAGCTATGCGAGGGTGCTGATGTGGTTTTTGTAGTGGCTGGAATGGGTGGCGGCACCGGGACCGGAGCCGCTCCGATCGTGGCGCGTGTCGCTCAGGAGGTGGGGGCTCTGGTCGTAGGAATCGTGGTGCGTCCTTTTGAATGCGAGGGCCTGCCTCGACAGCGTCGCGCCGCTCAAGGATTGAACATGCTGAAGGCGGAGGCCGACGCGGTGATCTGCCTCCCCAATCAGCGAGTCCTCCACATGATCGATGAGAAGACGAGCCTGCTCGATGCCTTTCGTCTGGCTAACGATTTGGTGGCCCAAGGGGTGAGCGGTCTGTGGCGCATGCTCGCAAAGCCTGGATTGATCAATGTCGATTTTGCCGACCTCTGTGCCGTGATGCGCGGCCGGCACGCGGAGAGCTCTCTGGCCTCCGTCGAGGCGAGAGGAGAAAATCGCACGGAAACAGTCCTGCAAAAGCTGCTCGCTCATCCGCTGATCGAGGGTGGGGCTGGACTCGCTGAAGTGGGACAGATGCTGGTTTGTATCGTGGGTGGACCTGAGCTTTCCATGCGTGACGTCAACCACATCGTGGAACAGTTGCGGCGTCACGGCGAACAGGCGCATCTGGTCATGGGCGCGGCCATTGAAGAAGACTTTCGGGATCGGATTCGAGTGACTCTGGTGGCGTCCTACGCAACGGGCCGCATGTCTGGAGAGGGTACGGGTCCTGCTTTTGGAATCCTCCCCGCTCCAGAGGCTCAAACAAGCGAGCCCGAGGACGAACCCCTGTTGCGTGAGGAAACCCTCGGCACTCAGGTGCGGGTGCCATCGCGTTTCGTGGCTCCGCCTCCAGAGACTACGCCGGAGATGGTCCGCATGATGGCCGGTCAGTCGACCCTGCGAGGGCGTCGCAAGCAGGACCGCTATAAGCAGGCGATGCTTAACCTGGAAATTGTTTCCAAGGGCCGGTTCGAGAAGAGCGAGCCGACCATTCACCGAGGCCAGGACTTGGACATCCCCACCTTTGTTCGGCGTGGTGTAGTGCTCAACTAACCGCTTTTCGGCCTCTTGAACGCAAAGGCGACCCCTCCCCGGGGTCGCCTTTTTGCTTCTTCCGACCTCATTCCTTTCCGATACTGCCGCCCGTGGGTCTGCTAACCAATTTTGTCCTCATCGGGATTTTCGCCTGCGCGGGAGCCAGTTTTTTCTTCGCGCTGGCTGAGACATCCATCTTTGCGCTGGGCAAGGTCCGCGCCCGCCGCCTGGCTGAGCAGGCGATCCCCGAAGGGGTGATCGTGGCCGGATTGCTTGAGCATCCCGTGGATCTGCTGGCCACGATCGTAATGGGCAACACTCTGGCAACCGCCGGACTGGTCTCGTTGGCCTTGATGCCTGTGATCCATGCGCAATGGCCCTTGGGTTACACGTTGATCGGAGTTTTCGCCTTGATTCTCTTCGGCTGCGAGGTTCTGCCCAAGACGCTGGCGGTGCGGGCTCCGGATCGATGGGCGCTCCGGGTCGCCCGCCCGATCCTCTGGCTCGAAACCGGCACCGGCTCGATTCAGCGATTTTTCCGACGTCTCAACGAAGCCATCCTCGGCAGGATTGTTCCGCGATCGGTGAAGCCGCAGAACACTCTGACCGACGAGGATTATCACGAGTTGCTCGACATGGCATTCGATCAAGGTGCGCTGGCGCAGCGAGAGAAGGAAATCATCCTGCAGATCATCGGATTGGACCGAAAGACGGCACGCGAGGTGATGCGACCCCGCACCGGGATGGACGCCATCCCGGATGATCTGAGCGTTGAGGACATGATCGCCGCCGCCTGCAAATACAAGCGGCGGCGTTTGCCGCTTTACGATCGCACTCCCGACACAATCGTAGGAATTCTGGACACCCAGAAACTGCTGCTGGACCCGCGGGGAGATTTGGCGGACGCGATCGAGTTGCCCTCCTTTGTTCCGGAGAGCATGAATCTCCTCAAGTTGCTCCAGAGCCTCCAGCGTCAGCAGCGCGGATTGGCCGTGGTGCTGGACGAGTTCGGCGGTACCGCGGGACTCGTGCGTGTGGAGGATATTCTGAGCGAGGTAGTGGGGTCGATTCGGGATGAAGGGGATGCTGAGGGGTTTGTGGCGGAGAAGTTGGGCCGCGGGCGCTGGCGTGTGAACGGTACGATGCGGATTGAAGATTTTCGACGCGAGTACGCCGAGCTGGGTGAGATACAGGATGTGGATACGATGGGGGGGCTGGTGGTGCGTTTAATGGAAGTGGTGCCTTCGGTCGGACAGAGTATTCGGTTTCGTGGGCTCAAACTCACTGTCCAGCAGTCGGACGAACGCCGAGTGAGGGAGGTGTTGGTGGAGGAGGTTCGCAAAACCGCATGACTCCCACCGCGACACTCATCAGCTTTCTTGCAAGCTTGGCGCTTTCCTTCCTGATGTCTGGGATGGAGGCGGGGGTCTTTGCGATGAGTCGACTCCGCATTCGCCAACAGGTGAGGGCGAACAATCCTCGGGCGGCGGCCCTATTGAGGTATCTGGAGGCACCAGAGCATTTCCTTTGGACTATTTTGGTGGGGAATACCCTCGCGAACCTCACCGCCGTCTCCCTGCTGGTGTTGACCTTCCATCACTGGCTGGGTCACTCGGAGGCGCTCTTCTGGAGCGCGCTCGGAGTGGCGGTCCTGATCTTCTACACGATCTGCGATTTGCTTCCGAAGATGCTCTTCAGAACCTATCCGAATCGACTGTGTCTCGCCTTGGTGCTGCCCTTCCGAATCGTGGATCGAGCACTGCGTCCGTTGGTATGGATGGTGGAACTTTTCTCCAAAATCTGGCTGCGCTGCACTGGCGGGGCTCGTTTCACCGGCCATCTGTTTGGTAACCGGGATGAGCTTCGACTCCTGATGCAGGAGACCGGACAATCGCTAAGCTCGGAGGAGCGAACGATGATCAATCGTGTGCTGGACCTTCAGCATCGCTCGGTGAATGAGATCATGGTGCCGCTCGACGGAGTGGTCATGCTTCC
>JAYTTC010000714.1:0-13224 GCA_043745255.1 Verrucomicrobiales bacterium | reverse complement strand
GTTTACCGCGCCGCCGAACACGGACTCTCTGACGGCGAAAGCAATCAGGTCCTTATGTCCGCTCACCGCGTTCGCGACCCAGCTATCGCGCGAGGTGGTGGGCATCGTCTCGGGTGACGTGCTGAAGTCGGGACCGTTTTTGTAGGTGATATCGCCTGCTACGTAGAGATTGCCTCCGACGTAGAGCGTGCCGATGCCGGTGATCACGCCGGAGATCACTACATCCCCGGGAATCACGACCGGCCCGTTGATGATGATTGGGCTGGCTGTGGTTCCAAGCAGATAAAGACCGGGTTTGGCCGAGTTGGTGTGAACTGCACTGATGATGGTGCTACCTGCGGTGAGAATGCCATTCTTGGCGATGGCGGTGGCGGTGTAGCTGCTGAAATCCTTGAGGTTCGGCATCTCGAGCCGTTCTGATCCGTCCTTGAGGTAAGTTAAGGGGTCGGATTTCGCCAGCCCCGCGAGCGGTACGGACGCAGCGTTGAACGGATCGATTGGCGTTCCGGACGAAGCGATTTGCCCAGAGGCAGTCACGTGACCATTGACTGTGGGGCTATAGCGAAAGTCGAAGTCCCAATTCGAGCGGTTATCACCCGCGCCGGTGATGCTCGATCCCCACCACCAGCCCCAGTTGTTGAGGAAATACTCGTAGTCGAAGACGTTGCTCGGAGGGTTCTTCTTCACGGTCGCTAGCAGGGTTCGGATTTTGCCCCCGACTTTTGCCGAGGCTTTGACGGTGTAGACCTGGGCCGTCCCGTTGGTGGTCGAGGAGATGGTGACCGACGCATCACGCAGGCCCGAGACAGTCTCGTCGGTCAGGGTGTTGTAATAGGCCAGCGGCAGGGTGCCATCCGTCTTGCGAAACGATCCCAGAGGGTTTGCGGAATCGGTGATGTGTTGGGCCGCCCAGTTCAAAGCGTTCTCGGCATGATAGAACGACTCGTTGTAGTCCCAGCGGTTGTGGGCCGCGCGAATACGGTTATTGCTAAGATCCATCAAACTGTAGGCTCCCATGCCAATAAGCATGGACATCCACATACAGTGACCGAGGGCTGATCCCTCCTCCAGCCGCGAGGTGCGTAAGTTGAGTTTCATATGCTTCAATAGTTCTGCTGCGCAGTTGCCGTGCCGTAATATTTTGTCTTCCGTGGGTCGCGGCCGAGTTCGGATCTGAACGTCAGGGGCCTCTCAATCGAACTGTAAATTGTCGGCTGATCCCGTTCGCGACATACCCGGTGGTGCCCATATGCCGTCGAGACGCCTTGTCGTCGTCGAGTTCCATAGTAACGGTCAAGAGCGTGCCGTCGGGTCTGTAGCCTGGCTGCATTAGGAGGGAGAAATAGAGGTTTCGAAGCATCACCGAGTTGGTCTCACTCGCCCAGAGGGTGCGCTCGTTCCCCGCAATGGCTATGTTTGGGTCATAGACCACGGCCTTAGTCGTGGGGTTGTAGGTGATGGTTTCTTGCGGCGCGCCAGACCCTTTACTCATGAGCACCACCTGGTAGATGCTCGAGTTGGTCGAGTTTGCCGTTCCTAGCGTGGCGGATTGAGTGGCACTCATGCCTCGAATCAAACCGGTGAGCTGGTCTTCCAGATCGTCAGCACGCTGCTCCAGCACTGCGTCGGCAAGTCCGGTGCGCTGTTCCTTGGCCATCGTGACATAGAGCACGCCGACCGCTCCCAGGCACATGGTACCGATGGCCATACTGATCCAGAGCTCGAGGATCGTGAATGCAGCGCGACGAAGTCGCATGGTGGGGATTCGGTAGGACGAGGTTTTCATAGGCGATAGGCCGTAGGTCGTAGTGCGAGTGAGGGGATCATCCTTTCTCGATGTCCTTCACTCGAACCATGTCCAAGCGAATGTTGTTCTGTCGGCCATAGCCCAGCGGCGAGTCCCAACGGATCTCCATGCGCACTGATTTAACCCGAGGCACGCCGCTCGCGTTGAGCGTGTCCACACTCATCCGCATCGCTGGGTTGCGTCCTTGAATTCGCTGCAGATCCGGACAGAAGGTTTGATAGGCGGTGGTATTGAGGTTCTGCCAGCTAAAGTCGGCTGGAATTCTCACCGCGAATTGCTTTCCGCTCTCGGTGGTGCTGACTCCATCGTAGATCGGGTTGATTGGAAATCCTCCCACCACATTGTTGAAGGTGAGGCCACGAACCGTTTCCAGATAGTGGACAGCGAAGTCCGAAATGATGGCACGCTCGCGGTCCTTGGTGAGCTGGATTTTTGAGAAGGTAATCGCGCTCATTCCCGCGAAAAACATGATGCTCGTGATCCCCATGGCGAACAGCATCTCGACCAACGTATAACCGCCTCCCCGCTTGAGTGTTGCTGATAAAGGGCCTCTAGTATTCATGTCTTCAAAGTCTCTCTGCCCGTTTCTTCTCCGGTGGCTTTTGCCACCTGTGGACTGGAGTTCTGACCGGAGGGTTTGTTATCCGGTTCCGTCTGCGGGAGGGTAAGTAGCAGTGGGTATGCCAGACGAAGAATGCGCGGAATTGAGGCACAAAAAAGAGCGAGGCCCTTTGCAGGGCCTCGCTCGGTGAAGAGGGAGGGGATCGGAAACGGAGGAACGCCGACTTACTTCTTAGCGGCTTCGGGTTTCTTCCAGATACGCTTGAGCGGCTTGGTGACCAGCCCTTTCTTGAGGGCGTTGGCTGTCACGCGAATATAACGCACTTCGCCGTTGATCACCGCTTTGACCCGTTGAAGGTTCGGGAAGAAGCGGCGCTTCGTGATGGCGGTAACGTGGGTGCCGATGCCGCCCTTTTTCTTGGCCTTACCACTTCGCCAGATGATGCTGCCCTTAATGGGGCGCTTGCCGGTCAATTCGCAGATTCTCGCCATAAACTTATACAGTAGGTCAAAAGGAGCCGAAAACGTATCCATCCGCCGCAGGGTTGCAAGCCTATTTCGGACAGAACTTTCAGAGGGATGTTATTTAGACAGGTTTGGGGGCTTTGGGTGAGGTTACCGAACCCGTTGGATTCATTCGAAATTGCGCCTTCACTTCGGAAACGGCCCGCTCCGCGGTCAGGCCGTGCTTGGCCCGCAGATAGTCGACGGAACTGGCGTGTTCGATGAAGGCATCAGGCCACCCGATCCGTACCACCGGAGTGTGCACCCGCTTCTCGTTGAACAGTTCCAGAACGGAGCTGCCGTAGCCGCCAACAAGCACGTGATCTTCCATGGTGACGACCACATCAGCGACGGTCCCATAGTGTTCGGTGAGCTGAGCATCGAGGGGCTTCGTGAAGCGCGGGTTGATGACAGCTACATCGAACCCTTCGGCCATCAACTGTTTGGCAGCCTCTTGGCCCACTTTCATCATGTTACCAAGGGCAAAAATGGCGACTTTTTGAGATCGGTTGTTGACGAAGTTACGCACCACCTCGGCTTGCCCGATTTCCAGCAGCTTCGGCTGGTCTTTCACCGTAACGCCCTCGCCGTTGCCCCGCGGATAGCGAATGAAGGTAGGATGCTTGCAGTGGCTGGCGGTGAACATCATATCCACCAGCTCATCCTCGTCCTTGGGCGCCATGGCGACGATGTTGGGCACACAACGCAGGAAGGAGATATCGAACAGCCCGTGATGCGTCGGGCCGTCGTTCGCAGACAGGCCGGCGCGATCCATGCAGAAGATCACCGGCAGGTCCTGCAGAGCCACATCATGCACGATGCAATCGTAAGCGCGCTGGAGGAAGGTGGAGTAGATCGCGACCACGGGATGGAACCCCATGGTAGCCATGCCCGCGGCGAAGATCACCGCGTGCTCCTCCGCGATACCCACGTCGTAATAGCGCTCCGGCATCGCTTTTTCCAAGGTCTTCATGCCCGTGCCACTCGGCATCGCAGCCGTGATTCCAACCATCGAGGCGTCCTTTTGGCAGAGCTTCACCAAGCCCTGACCGAACACTTCTTGATAACTTGGAGGAGCGCCGAGAGTAGGGGCGGGAGTATTGCCGGTCTGGATGTCATAGGGCCCGAGACCGTGAAACTTCTCCGGGTGCTGCATCGCAGCGTCGTAGCCGCGGCCCTTCTGCGTGAGAATGTGAATGACGATCGGCTGATCAAAGGTTTTGGCAAACTCCAGCGTGCTGATGAGCAGAGGCAGGTCATGGCCGTCGATGGGCCCGAGGTAGCGAACGCCCATTTCCTCGAACAAGACGCTGCTCCCATGTCCTCCACGCCCATCCGACTCGACTGCACTCGGGTTTTGTTCCAGCGAAACCGCGGTGGCGGCACTCTTCAGGAACTCCTCCGCTTTGTGACCCAGCTTGAGAGCGAGCTCTCCTTTGGGAAGACGCTTGATCCAGGTCGCAAAATCACGCGTGAGCTTGTTGTAGCGTCGGTTGGTGGTGAGTTTGCCGAGGTAGGTGGCAATAGCACCGACATTTTTGGCGATGCTCCACTCATTGTCGTTTAGGATTCCGATGAATCGCTTGGTGGTGTGCCCGATGTTGTTCAGGGCCTCGAATGAAATTCCGTTCGTGAGGGCGGCATCACCAAAGATACAAACAACGTGTTCGTCCCCTTTGCGCTGATCCCGCGCGGCCGCCATGCCCAGGGCGGCGGAGAGTGCAGTTCCGGCATGCCCTGCACCGTAACAGTCGTGCTCGCTTTCGGTGCGGAGCGCAAAACCGTTGAGTCCATCGGTGGTGCGGATAGTGTGGAAACGGTCTTTCCGGCCGGTTAGCAGTTTGTGGACATAGCACTGATGGCTGACATCCCATACGAACTTGTCCTTGGGAGTGGAGAACACGTGGTGAAGCGCAATGGTCAACTCCACAACCCCGAGGTTAGGCCCTAGGTGCCCTCCGTTCTTCGCCAGCTTCGTGATGAGCTCATGGCGGACCTCCGAGGCCAGCTTTCCGAGCTGGTCTAGCGTCAGTTTTTTGACGTGCGACGGATGGTCCACCATGTCCAAGTAACGACTCATAGTCTTATTCATCTTCCGAACCGCTCGCTGAGATCGGCCTCATGGCCAACTCCCCGGCGGCATTCTTCTCGAGCTGCTGAATTTTGAGCTCCGCTTCAGCCAGTTTGCTTTGGCAAACTTGACCCAAACGCATGCCTTCTTCGTAGTGCGCCAACATCTTCTCCAACGGAAGTTCGCTCGCTTCCATCGCTTCTACGATGGATTCGAGTTTCTTCAATGCTTCCTCAAACGGTACACCGTCTTGAACCAATTTGGAGGCAGCCGATTGCTTGGGCGGACCAGGCACGAGCGGAAGGTAAGTAAAGAAGGGTGAGACGTCCAGCTTCCTGTCTGGGAACCCGTAAAGAATGCCAAAGTGATCGATGCTACTCGTCCAAGGCTTAGCAGAACCCGCCCGGGCGAGCACTTGGGGAGCGGATGACCGCTGCGACCCGATGGCTCACTGCCCGGACGGGGTACAACTTCCAACCGACTGCTTACTGCCACTTCTAGCTGCCTTGGACAACCAAGCCAAGACACCTCGTCACTAGGACTGCACATCGGGAAGGAACGTTCAAATAGAGATGAGAATTTTTTCAAGTGTCGAATCAAGGAGCTGGTAGGCCTCGCGGTGGGGGCTTTTGTGAGATCATCTCGAGTGCTTTAGGAGCCAGGGGAGCAGTTCGGGTTCGGCGTAAGCGTGCGTCCAGGCGTCGTGGCCGTCGTTGGGGTAGACGGTCAATTTCGAACCCACATTCCCGGCCTTTTTGAAGGCACCGATCATTCGTTCAGACTCTTCAAGAGGAACGACATCATCCTTGGCTCCATGGAACGCCCAGACGCCCAGGTTTTTCAGAGCTTTTTTCTGCGAATCTTCCAGCAGCAGGAGACGGATGCGCTCCCCACCGCCGCAGACCGGAGCGATCGCGGCGAAACGTTCTGGGTACCGACACCCAAGCGACCATGTCCCGTATCCGCCCATGCTCAGACCGGTGAGATAGACCCGCTTAGGATCAATGCGGTGACTGGCGATGGTTCGATCGACCAAGCCCAGGAGAGTCTGATCATCCCATACCTGTCCCTCGGGGCATTGCGGAGCTACCACCACAAAGGGGATTTTTTGGCCGTTCTTGAGTTGCTTGGGGATTCCGTTAATCACCACAGCATTGAGGTTTGTTCCTCGCTCTCCGGCACCGTGGAGGAAAAGAATGAGAGGCCACTGTTGGTCTCGCGCCGCCGCGTAGCCCTCCGGCAAATAGAGAAGGTAGGAGAGCTCATGAGTGGTGGTGGTCGTTTGGGTGAACTTTCCCTGCGAAAGCGGCGAGTTCAGCGATTGCGAGGAGGTGGAGGTCTGGCAACCGATTGCGCATGCGATCCAGGTGCCGAGTAGGACGTAGTTCCATTTCATAGGTGAGATTTAAATGCGAAGGGGCAAACTGCCCCGCTCTTGGAGAGATAGCACTCTGAAATTGGACCCTGAGCTGCGCTCTTGCGTGGATTTTAGATCAGGGCCTAAGGTCTGGTCCATGAGCCTTCGATCGTTGCGCCACCTGCTGACGCCGTGTACCTGCCTTGCCCTCAGTCTAACGTCCTACTCCCTGCGGGCCCAGGCGGATTCCGAAACGCAGCCGCCATGGATAGGGGATCGGTGGCGGACTGAGCATCGAATCATCGATCTGCACCAGCACATCGACGGAACCGCCGATCACATTCAGAGAGCTGTGGGCATTCTTGATCGCGTCGGCGTCGGCGTGGGTGTGAACCTCAGTGGTGGAACCGTAACTCACAAGACGGGCGAGATTTCAGAGTTCGAGCGGACCCAGGCTTTGGAGGAAAAACTCGCGCCCGGCCGCTTCGTGAACTATTTCAACCTCGATTACAAAGGATGGGACGACCTGGACTTCGGGCTCCGGGGTGTGGCACAGGTGGATGAAGCCAATCGACTCGGTGCCGCCGGCTTTAAACAGGATAAATCCCTTGGACTCTATCTCCGCGACGGTCAGGGCGAGTTAATCAAGATTGATGATCCCAAACTTGACGGCGTCTGGCGCCGGTGTGGAGAGCTTAAGCTGCCGGTCAGCATACACGTTGCCGATCCTAGGGCGTTCTGGCTGCCCTATGCCCAGCAGAACGAGCGATGGAAGGAATTGAAGGATCATCCGCGCTGGTGGTTTGGAGATCCAAAGCAGTTTCCTTCGCGTGATGACTTGCTCAAAGCCTTGGATCGGGTCATCGCCCGGCATCCCAATACCACTTTCGTGTGTGTCCATTTTGCAAATAATTCGGAGGACCTGGACTGGGTCGACCGCATGCTCGATCTGCGTCCCAACATGTCCGCCGATCTCGCGGCGCGAATTCCTGAGATTGGAAGACAGGATCCGGAGCGGGTGCGGAGGCTTTTTTTGAAGCACCAGGATCGAATCTACTTCGCCACCGACTTTCAGGTATACGATCGGCTCATCCTAGGCAGTGCTGGCGACGCCGAGCGGCCCACGGATGATGACGCGGACCTATTCTTCCGCAAGGAATGGCGCTGGCTTGAGACTCGCGATCGCGATTGGGCCCACATGACCCCGATTCAAGGGGACTGGCGGATCAGTTCAATCGGCCTTCCAGAGGATGTGCTGCGCAAGATCTACTTCGACAATGCTCGCAAGCTACTCGTGCATTCGCTCCCTTTCGTCACCCTTCGTGCGTCAAGAATTGCGAAAGACTTCGAGCCTGCCACCCTTCGAAAGAGTGCCGGGTTCGCCGCGGCGACTCCGTTCTTTCTAGAGCAGGAAACCCTCAGCGGCACCGCCCGTACCGAATTGAGCACGGAGTGCAGAGCCGTCTGGTCGGATCGGTATCTCTATCTGTCTTATGACTGTCCTTTCACCGAACTGACTGCGTTTTCTCCCGTGCTGGGTCAGGAACGAATCCAGCAGGGGAAAGCACTCTGGGACAAGGATGTGGTGGAGGCGTTCGTAGGCTCCGATGCCAGCCATCCTGGCCACTACACGGAATACGAGTGGGCTCCGAACGGGGAGTCTCTGGACCTGCGCATTCGCCGTCCGGATTCGGACTTTGTGTGGAGCAGCGGAATGAAATCAGCCGTGGTGATCGACGAGCAGCTCAAGCGCTGGCGTTGTGAGGCGAGAATTCCGCTGTCCTCATTGGGAGCAGAACCCCCCAAGGTTGGAACTCGGTGGCGGCTCAATCTATACCGAATAGACAGAGCCCATCGCGCTTTTCTGGCGATGAACCCAACGCTCAACGGGTCTTTTCACACGGTGGATCGGTTCGGTTGGCTGGAGTTCGCGCCCTGAGTGGATACAAGTATCGTGGGCACAAGTTCCGAGTCCGACCCCAGGCGATAGCCCACCCCGCGAACGGTGTGGATCAGCGCGGTTGGGAATCCGCGATCCACGTTCTCGCGCAGCAGATGCACCGTCACATCGATGGCGTTGTTGGAAGTGTTCGGCTCGGCGGCCCACACTACCCGCGCCAGATCCTTCCGCGTCACAACCTGATTCGCATTGCGAATGAGATGCTCGAGGATCGCGAACTGCTTGGTGGGGAGTCGAAGTTCCTTGCCTGCCCGGGTGACGTATCGTCTGCGAGTGTCCACTTCGAGTTCGCCGACACGCAGTGTGGTGGCGCTGAAATCGAGCGGAGTCCGGCGTAGCAAGGAACGAACTCTGGCAAACAACTCCGCGAGCTCAAAGGGCTTGCCGAGGTAGTCATCCGCTCCCGCATCGAGGCCTTGAACACGTTCCTCGACGGCCTGGCGAGTGGTAAGGAGAAGCACCCGAGTGGCGCGCCCAGAATTGCGAAGCTGTCGCAGTACCGCGATCCCGTCCATATCTGGGAGATTGAGATCTAAAATAATGAGGTCGTAGTCGGCCGACAACGCAAGCGCGAGGCCCTTGCCTCCCTCTTCCGCTCGTTCAACTTGGTAACCTTGCCTGGCGAGCCCGGCCACCATGAACTCAGAAACACTACTGTCGTCTTCTATGAGCAAAATTCGCACGTCACACACCATATCCGCTCGGGCCCAGAAGTCTATCGAGCAATCGCGTCCTCAACCGATGTTTTTCCAAAGAGCTCGCGCTCAACGCTAAACTCTCTTAACCGAGGTCAGCGGGAGTCGGGGCGAGCCGGAGGGGACTTTCGAGCGGAGCTATTTCCGCCACGACGCGACCTTCGATTCCTGCCCCCAGCTCTTTCAGTCGCTCCGCACTGGGTCGGACCTGCCGCTCGTAGCTGCCCACGGCCTGGTTATAGGCCGAGGATGCTTTTTCAAGTCCGTCTCGAATACGTTCAAAGTGTTCGGTGAACTTGCAAACCCGTCCGTAGAGTTCCTGAGCGGCCACGGCGATCGCACGGGCATTTTGAGTCTGGGCCTGTTGTTGCCAGCTGACGCTGACGGAACGAAGGATCGCCATCAGGGAGGCTGGGGTGGCGATCAGAATTCTGCGATTCTGAGCCCATATCATCAGTTCTTTGTCGGCTTCAAGCGCGGCACTGAAGAGCGATTCAGCGGGCAGGAAGAGAATGACGTAGTCCAGAGCATTGGGAAACCGGGTGGGATAGTCGCGATCCGCTAGAGACTTGATCGTCAACCGAAGTTTGGCGGCGTGGGCCTGGAGCAATGCCCCCCGATCAGCCACCTCAGCGTCGTCCGCTGCGGTGAGAAATTCCAGGTCTGGCACTTTAGCGTCCACGATGATCACCCGATCGCCCGGAAGGTGAATCAGGAGATCCGGTTTGCTATCGTCCATTTGCGCTTGCTCGGTGAAGTCGCAATGAGTGCTCATCCCGGCCGCCTCCACGACCCGCCTGAGTGTCTCCTCACCCCAGCGTCCGCGGGCTTGATTGGAGCTCAGCACGCGACGCAGCTGCAGGGTTTCCGAGGAGAGTGACTGGCTCTGAGTGGCCAGAGTTTCGAGTTGTTTGCGCACTTCCCCTAAGAGACCCGACTGCGCGCTCTCCGCCTGCTGAAGCCGCTGTTGATACGTTTGGAGCTGATCCTCTAGCGGTTTGACGAGAGTGGCAATGGACTGCTGGCGCTGGGAGAGATCTCCCTTTGCCGCTTCGGTATATTTTCCCAGTGTCTCGTTGGCGAGGCGGAGGAACTCCGGTTGTACTTGCCGCAGTGCATCCGTGCTGAGCGCTTTGAAAGCCTCTCTTAGATCCAGAATCGATCGAGCCTGACTCTCGCGTACCAACTGAAGGTCCGCATCGTGGCGTGTCTGTTGGTCCTTCTGGCGCTGATGAGCGGCGCTGAGTTCGGCTCGTGATGCGGAAAGCTCCTGACCCAGTGTCGCAGCGCGTTCACGCAGAGTGACGCATTCGGCTTTGTCGATCCGCCGCTCCTCATGAACTTCCTCCAGATCCGCGTCGGCGTCCGCTCTTCGCGCCTCCGCTGCGGCCAGGGCGCTGTTCGCAGTGCCGATGCCTGCTCGTAACCCGTGAAGTTCGGACTGGGCTTGTTGCAGTTGCTGCCGGAGCTCCTGCTCAAGTCGATCATCAATGGGGCGTCGGGAGGCTTGCCGTTGTCCCCAAACCCAACCGATGGCTGCGCCCAGCACCACGCCGGCGATTAAGTAGAAAAGCGGGGTCATTCAGGAGTAAGGGATGCAATCGCTTCGGTTATCGCCTCCTTAATAGTGAGCGATCACCTCGATCTCAACCTGTGCACCGCGGGGAAGGGCGGCCACTTGCACGGTCGACCGCGCAGGGAAATCGTGGGTGAAGTAGCGCGCGTAGACCTCGTTCATCGTGGCGAAGTCAGCGAGATTGGTCATAAAGACGGTGGTCTTTACCACATTGGAGAACGCCAATCCCTGGTCTTCGAGGATTAAACGGATGTTCTCCAGCACTCGCTCGGTTTGGGATCGGACGTCCGCGGGCAAGGCGGCTTGAGGCTGCTGCGGATCAATGGGAATTTGACCGGCGCAATACAGCATATCGCCCACTCTCACCCCGTGATTGTAAGGCCCGAGTGCCGGAGCTGAGTTGCCGGGCTTGATGACGAGCTTGTTCATGGCTTCTTCTCTTCGTACCAGGCCATTTGGATGTTCTCGAGAATCTTTTCGTTGGATCCTGATGCCGGATCCTGGAATCCCTCAAGCTCAAGCACCATCTTGTGCAGCTTGGGGAAACTGAGCTTGAGCGGATCCTGATCTGGAAATTTGTCGAGTAGCGCCCACGCGATCTCATCCGAGTCCTTCCACGTTAATTTCATGCGACGGCTCTAGAGGAAAAGCGGACGGCAGACCACCGAAAAGAGTGGGCGGGGTTTGAATCTCGATCCCTCCCGAAGCCTGGGGCCACTCAGTCCACCGGAAGCCTGTAGCAGGCCGCCTCCTTATCATTCCGAACAATGAGGTATTCACCGGCGAGTGCGTGTGGGTTCCAAGTCTTTCCGGAGACGGCCTGAAACCGGGTCAACTCGCGGAGTTGATCCGGTTGAGGATCCACTAGGACCACCTCACCTGATTCGGCCATGATCAGCAGCAAGGATCCCACGAGCAGGGTTTGACCATGGCCGTAACGACCGTCCTTCCATCGCAAGTTACCCGTCTCGGCATCCATGCATGCCAGGATGCCGTCGTCCAAGCCATAGACGTTCCCCATGTGCAGGAGCGGGTTCGTGAACTTCGCTTTCAAACGATTCGCACGCCAAACCGAGGTCGCCGTCCACTTGCTCGCAGGATCGCGTTTGATCCGAATCCGGCCGCTGCCCGTACCGTAACCGCTGGATATAATAAGATCGGTCTCGCTCGCCACGATCGGCATCGCGATGTGCGGGTGCCCCCCGGGCCAGGGAAATCGCCACAGTTCCTGCCCCGACCCAAGCTCATGCCCTACCAGAGCTCCAGAGAACAAAACGATTTGAGGCACTCCATCCAGAGTGACCTCCTTGGGTGAGCTATACGTGTCCCCTTCATTCCCTCCCGCCCAGGCCGCGGAGCCATCCTTCGCGACATAGGCTTCCAACGCGTGTCCTTTTCCCCCTCCGGCACCGAGGACGACCAGATCGTTCACAGCGAGTGGAGAGCTGCTCACTCCCCAAGCCGGAACTTCAACATGGTTCGATCGGATGAGATCGCGGATCCAAAGCTCGTGTCCGGTCTCGAGATCCAGACACACAAACACGCCGGTCGCGCCCTGGGCGAACACTTTGCTTCCGGCGAGGGTAGGTGTCGCTCGAGGACCTTCGCCTGCGAGGGCGTTGAAGTAGCGAGCCCTCACGCTATAAGCCCAGATCACCTTTCCCGTGATCAGGTCGTAACAGACGGTGGCCTCCTCCTGGTCGCGCTGTTCCTGAGTGATCGCCCGGGTGCCGGATACGACGAATCCGGACCATCCGCTCCCCACCTGGTGCCGCCACAGGAGCCTGGGAGGTCTCGCTGTCCAGTTGGTGGCGAGCCTGGGTCCTGCCATGGAGCCATCGCGATTCGGACCGAGAAACTGAGGAAAGTCCGCGACCCCCGGAGCCATCATTGGAGTGTTGGTGCTGAGGTTCCCAATCGGCACCTCCAGGGTTCGTTTGACCCACCGCGGTTCCAGGACCGGCACCAAATTGCCCGACACTCCGCGAATTCGGAACATGGAAGCCAGCGCACCGAGGGAGACCACGATCCCGGCGAAGAGCCAAATGCGCCTCTTCCACGCCATGCGGGAGAGGAAGAGGAGCCAGAGGAGCAAGGCGATCCCGGTGATCACGATCGCCTTGGCCGTGTCGATGTTCGCGTGCTGCTGGGACAGATGGGGAAATCGCTGAGTGATCAGCATCGAGGCGAAACCGAGGATCCCGATCACGAACGCCGGCCACCAGCGAATTGACAACCGACGGCGCGGAACTGGAGTTTCTGACGGCACGGCCTTGGAGGGAACACCGGAATCATTCATACGCTGGCATGAGACAGTGGGCGGCACCGAAAAGGAATGCAACCACCCGCCAGAAAACGTGGACGGCCTCGCGCCCCACTCCGCGCTAGCAGCCCGTCGCACTTACCTTCAGCGGACGTGAGTTCGGCGATGGGTGTCGCTCGTGCTGGGCTATCCCTGAGGAATCGCCGCGCCAGGCTGCTAGAGTTCAAAATCCGGCTGCCGGATTTTGAGGAAATTCAATCGGACTTTTCAGAACCGGCCGGTTTTGCCGGGTTGCAAGCCCTCCACTCTCTCTTCCCGCCAAGTCTGTAGAGTGGGCCGTATCGGCCCATCCCCGTCCCGCTCGTTCGATACGAACGACGCTACAGAAGCCGGGCTGCAGTTCTGTAGTGTGGGCCGTATCGGCCCATCC
>JAYTTC010000713.1:0-13246 GCA_043745255.1 Verrucomicrobiales bacterium | reverse complement strand
GAATGGAATCGTCCTTTGCGATTCCGACATCCCCCCGGCGCGGGGCGTCGCCAATGATGACGTCGGTGGGTTTTAGGGCCCCGAGAACCCACCCGTGTTGTCGGACTGCCTCTCCAAGAAAAACGTCGTCGCCGTTCTTTAGGAGTCGTGAATCAGGCCAGTTCAACGCTCTCACGGTGCGGGTTCTGATGAAAAATTCACCGCCCGGAATAAAATACCACAACCCATCCCCCTGATTGCGGCCCATAAAATGGAACTCGCCTTTGCCACCTGGGCGCCACGATGGCGGAGGCAATCCACGATACCAATCCGCGGTGCGAACAAAATCGGTGGCGCTGCCCAAGTGAGTGAAGGTTTGGGATCCGAAATAGTGTTTATGCCCCCACATCACCACCTTGGAACTCGCTCGATCCGCGGCTCGGATGCGACGTCGCAACGCCGTGGGGCGAGTAACGTAACTATCGTCGTCAAACCACCAGATGAATTCCGTTTTGATCCCTTGAAACATCCGCCGCATCATGGGGCATTTGTTCAAGTTTCGCGAACTGGATTCAACACGGTCAATGTGTCCCGCCGCTTTCAGGTCATTGAGGTAGTGCAGGGTCGATTTGCAGACAGCATTCGCACCCACCACCAATTCATAATCCTCGCGGCGGCAGCATCGAAGAATGGACTGAAGGATGCGACGAGCCAACCGATAGTAGTTGCCGTATGTCAGGACGCAGATGGTAACGCGCTTGCGTGGCATATTCCTGCTCAATTCGACATCATCAATTCGCAGGCCTGGCAGAATGGGTCGATGCGGCAACCAAGAATGGCGCAGACACCGCCATCGCCGATACAAATTGCATGGATTCAATTCGTTCGTCAGGCCGGGGGTTGATCCAACGCTTGAGAAAGAGTGGGTGCCGATCCGCTGATGATTTCCAGACCACGGGCCCTTCCAAAGCTCTCACCTTTGATGCCGAACTCAAAAAATCTTCGACCTCGTGCCCGTAGAGGATGGGAATGGTTGCGACCGTTCCGTCGCCGTAGTGGATGGTTATGCGGGCCACTTCGATTCCGGAACGCTCCTCGAAGAGCGTGCCAATCAGAAAGTCGATCGATCCTGCCTCCCGGTTTATGGCGATGCGGGGGGTATTCGTTGGAAACATAGGAATCGAAAAACCTAACTTTCCCCCGGGTGGTGCGGCCCCATCCAGCTGGATGACACCGCGCGTGTCAAACATGCCGCTGACAGCCGGCCCCGACAGGCGCATGGGCGCATCCGTTGAAAGAAGCTCGCGAAGAGGGGCCTCACCCTTGCCCCAATACCAGCAGTCATTCAGGCATCCGTTGTAATGTGCAGAGAGGTTGATGACCGTGTCGTCACCAGGCCATTTGCGAGGCGGGATTCTGGCGGGGATCGCCCGAGTATCCTTCAAGACTGCTTCCGGAATCAGATAGGAGTGAGGGATGCGATCCCGCCAGTTGATTTCCCAGAACGCAGGGCTTGCATAGACGCCGCCATCGAAACCGAGGTTCAAGCAGGACAACGGGGCTCCATGGTTGCAGCACCGAACGATCGGAACCTTGTCCCCCGCTGGAGTTTTACGCTGCAGGAACTTGAACTCGCGATTGGAAAGCGGGTGCTGAGTCGCTTCAAGCCGCACGAGATTGCGATTGAGTTCGTAATTGTAGCTAGTCGATGGGTCGTCACCAAGGGCGTTGCGAAATTCACGGATGCCGAATTCAAAGTTTCGCGATTCCACAGCCACGGGACACGACAACATACGGACCTCGGCGACGAATTCTGGATGCAAATCACTCAGGCGCTCTGGCCAGTCGCCCTTAATTTGGCGGTACGCCTGAAGCGCTTCGAAAATTTGCCGGAGGCGGCGAATGCATTCCAGGCTCGGATCATTGGTCGCGCCGAATCCGTCGACTCCGATGAACCATGAGAGCAGGAACGTGAGCAGAAGCTTTGAATTACTTCCCATTCGGGTTCCGTCTGGGATTATCGATCACTTTCAGATACGAGCGAGAATGGCTGTAGAGAATTTCCTTGTCGTTGAGTTTCGGACCCTTTGCTTTGGGATGCGCTAAAATACGCACATCCGTCACGAATCCGGCATTCGTATGAACCTCCAACATGAATTCCTGATCTTCCGAGGTTTCCACTAGATCCGTGTTCTCGATCAGTTTGGAAAACTCCTTCGCCACGAGGCGATACGCCTTCAGGGTGGTCAGTTTGTCGACTTGAGACTCCGCCTTACGCCAGTCATCGAGGGTTGAGTTATAGCGCTTGAGCAAGTCGATTACCTTGCCACAAAATGTCGTGAAGCGTTCTCCCGGAGTCTTTGGATCGGCCGGGATCGGTAGGGGCCGAGCTCCACGAATGAATGCGTCCGCCTGCTTCAGTTGTTCCAAGTTTGGAATATCCTCGTCATGACCATGCGGTGCCATGAGCGGAATCACGGAGGGGCGCCAGTTGGGGACGATCCCGTCAAGCGTCGGGTCACCATCGTGGTGATCGTCATGCACCAGGTCTGCGGACCTCTGCTTTAAACCCTTAGGTTTGGCCTTCGTTGTTCGCGGAGACACTGGGGTGGATTTCTTTGTTGAAGTGGTTTTGTTTTTTTGCTTCATGCGATGGGGATGGTTTTCGTCGAAACGCAGTTGCGCTGAGAAAAGTAACGGGGTCGAGCGGATGATGAGCGTTTGATGGCTTTCGAAAGCCAGGCTTCGATAGGATCGCGGCGTAGGTACGGTTGAACCATTTCGAAACGCTCTCGGGTCAATCGCCGGAGTTGAGGGTGATTGAAGTAAGATCGGATCTGTCGAACCACCTCGGCTGCGCTGATCATGTGCATGCACCGGGGAAGCTCATGGACGACGTCGACACACAGTTGGTCGGGAAGGTCGCGATGCGATCCGTCGTCCAGCGGACGAGTGCGGCTTCGCCAGCATCCCCCTGTTTCGCAGCAGGCAAGCGCCCCCACGGTATGGAGGTAACGATGCGTGGGATATGCCTCCCAATGCGGCGATTCCCGGCCGCCTGCGACGACCACGCAGGGGCGCGAGGAGGTCTGCTCCGGCGGGGTGGGTACGGCGGCACTGAGGTGCATGAAGAAAGTTACGGGAGAAAGCACACCTTGGGCATGATACATCCAATGAGTGGTCTCGCGGAGAGAAGTCTTTCCCCGGAGATCCAGAGCCCCGAGGAGCGGGGGATGGAAGTGCTCGTGCGAACCCAATTGAACGAACAGGACTTCCTCCCGCAATGTGTCGACGACTTCCTGAAATCGGGCTCGAGCCCACCACTTGATGGTTACATCATACTTACCGCCCGCAACGATGATCCAGTAGGGCACGTCTTTCTTAACCACCCGAACTATGGGAGAGTTGGTCGCTCGCTCTGATTTCGACAGATGGATATCGCCTCGAAATTCTTGTGGCTGGATGCGCAATCCAAGCTTTTCATTCAGGAAGTCAACGTAGCCATGCAAGAAGTGCCAGGGCTGCTCGTTCGATCGCGCTATGAGGGGATAGTCACAATCCAGAACGTTGACGGTCGCGTCCGACTCCCGCAGCGGAGTGAGGAATGGATTGTGTTTCCATAAGTCAGGGCAACCCGTTCGGACATCCGTTTGAAACCTTCCAGGGTAACACCGATGGAGATCCCGCACCGCAGCAGTGAGCATGATCGTATCCCCAGGAGAAAGGAATGACCTAAAAATCCACTTTCGAGCTTTGCTTAACGAAGCCATATCTCAACGGAGGGCAGAGCGGCCGCGTTTCGCGGGATTCCGCGGCAACGGGACTTTGAGGCACATGCTATATCGCCCCGGCTTTTCGGGCGTTGGAGCGGTGAAGAAGAGGTTGATGGTTCGCCCGTTTTTCAGCAGAGGTTCTGCGATGACGCCCCGAGGCGCCATTTGCGACTCCAAGTCCTCTCGAATCCGAAGCCATTTTTCGAGGAGACGAAGGGATCTTGCAACGTTGATCCCGCGTTTGCGCGCGGCCGCCAGCGCGTCACAACACTTATTTAGTTGATAGTAGAGGGCGAGAAACTGAATTTTGCGCTGATGGATCGGATCCTTAGTCTCGAAGGCGTCGACGTGTCTACCGTCCATCAAGGGCCACCACTCAGGATTAAAAAAACGGCCCTGTCGGGGATCATGGATCGCGTCAGCACTTCGTCGTTTTGGTCTCATCAGGATTCGCAGAGAGTCCGAGTGAACCGGGGCTGTCCTGACCACGGCGATCACAGAGTTACCAATGAAGCCCCAGCGCCGTCAATTGATCTTCCAGTTTCTTTAGATCCCAGGTCTGGAGGAATCCATCCTCCGTTGAGACCGCCAATTGTTCACCTCTCGGCGAAGCGGCCATTGCCAGGATGCGACGGCTCGTCGGTGACTTGAGCTGAAGCAGTCGCTCGCCCGAGGCGGAATCGATTGCCTCAATTTCCCCAGAGCTGTTTCCACGTTCCCAAAAGAGCCTCCTCCCATCGGATGAGAATTGCATGTGCTGAACATAGGAGTCGATCTGCATCAGCCTCCGATAGGCCCAGGTTGTCGTGTCGTAAATCCGCAGCTCTGACTCGACGGCGCAGGCCCAGCGTTTGGCGGCCGGATCAAAGCAGTCAGCGCCTGACACGTGATCCAGTTTGAGTCGAAGGCGGCCTGAGGGCATCGCCCATATCTGGAGCTGCTTGCTGGCGTGGTTTGCGATGGAGATCCAGCCTCCATCACTTGAGACCGTGAGTCGATCGACAAGCCAGGGGGCGAGTAGCGGTGAAGAAAGCCGCAGATCTTCCGTGGAGGAATACAGCTCCTCTCGGCTGGAAACAAAAACGTGCTTGGGTGAGGAGGCCAGCAGACTCCCCATCCGCCGGAGTGAAGGCCACGGATTTACTATAGAACCAAAAGGAGCCTGAGGAGTTGTCGCGTGAATTAGAATGAGTCGAGGCCCATCACGCGTCGAAAACAAGATCCGTTCCTCCGAATCCTCGCCGGGCAACCGGGGGAGCCACGCGACGTTCTGCGCGAGAGCCACGGGGATCGTCGACATGCTCTGGAGTTGCACATCGAACAAGGCGAGTAGGCTCCCACCTGTGGCTGCTAGGCGCTGACCCGAAGAATCATAACAGAGGGTATCCATCGGATACTCGAGGGCGCGTTCATTGAAGCAGTCGCGGTCATAGAGTTCCCAATACTGGAGTTCTGACTCCGGTCTCGTGGATTCGATAACCCATCCTTGTTGAAAGGTCGCCAATCGGCGCGGAACTTCGAGAAGGGAAAACTTCCGGAGGACCTTCAAACGTTGCAAATCCCACAAAACAGCCTGCGCATTCTCATCGATCGTCAATGCAAATTGCAGCGTAGAATTCGCCTTGATCCAACGGGGAGTTCCGTTGCAGGAGAGTGTTGCAGATGGAGAAGTAAGAACGGGATCGCCATGCTCGGTGATCTTCCAAACATTAAGTTTGCCATCCTGGCACGCGGTCAAATAGCGCCTCGAGTCTAACCAAACGCCTCCAACCACCGGTGCTCGATGATAGAGCCATGCGACGACCGTCCCCTGAAGCCAATTCCAGATGCAGACGTGATGGCTTTCCAGACTTGTTACCGCGAGGCGATTACCGTCGGGATTGAAGGCCAGTGTATTCGCCTTTCGACTTTCCGGGCGGTAGGGCTCCAGTGTTCCTCGAAAATGCAGGCGCTGTTTCGCCTCCCCGCTGGCATCCCAACCCAGAATGCCCCCGTCTTCATCCGCAATCGCGACGGAGTCATCGCGTGGAGACAACGCCACCGGCCCGCTCAATGCGGGAGCATCCAGGGAGCTGTCTTCGTAATGCAGTCCCGATCCCGAGTCCGTTTTCTGTCGGATCAGAATCGTTTGGCCTGATTCGCATCGAGCCACGATGATTCGTCCCTGCTTTCCCATCTCCATCGAACGAATGGGCGAGTTCGGCGTGCGCAAAGGAAACCAGCCCATGGCGCCGTTCGTGCTTTGCATCCACATGCGGAGTCCGTCCACTCCGGCAGTGAGGTGCCCTTCAGGGGAAGTGGCCAACCACTGGGCAGAAGGCGTTGGGCGCATTCGATGGGACTCCATTGGCTTTGAAAGGAGATCGACTGAAGCCATCAGCGTGAGCGCGACGGAGCGAAACCGCACCGGATCGGCAAGGAGGGACCGAGAACCGCGAATCATTTCTATGCCTTTCTCCTTTTCGCCAGCGGTGTTTCCCGAGGTTAAGGCCTCCGCCTCGGTCAGTCGCCGCAAGGAGATTGCCATTTTAGAGCGATTGGATTCATTCCACGTTTGGAAAACCAGCCCTGAAATCAGGCACACAATGGCCGCGGTCAGCGACGCGGCACGAATCATTCCCCGGCGATACGCTTGACGTTCGCGCTCCTGCAGCTCTGTTCGTCGAAGTTCCGACTCCATTCGACGTGCTTCCAGACGTCGCAGACTCTCGGCCAGCTCTCCCGCGCTCGAAAACCGTTCTCCTCGGATACGGGTGAAACACCGATGCAAATCTTCCCGCAGATGCCGATCCTCAATCGATTTGTCCCAGTCCACCGTGATCGGTTTCGAGAAATCCCCCACTAGGGACTGATATAACACCACGCCCAGGGAGTACACATCGGAGGAGACGCTTGGAGGACTTCCAGAGAATAGCTCCGGCGCCATATAGAGATGGGTGCCTGCCTCTGAAGAAGACTCCTCCGCCCACGTAACAGCGATTCCGAGTCGCGTCGACCGACCTCGGGATTCGTCCATGGACAATCGACCCACGCCGAAGTCTGCAATGCAGACGTGGATGGATCTGTCTGAGGAATCCAAGGCCGGGACGTGCCTCAGAAGCAGATTCCCTGGCTTGATATCACAATGCAGGACTCCTCCCTCATGCGCCGCTTGGATGGCTTCGGCCGCTTGAATCACGATCTCAATCCTCATCGCCAAGGGAATCAAGCGCACCCCGCCACATTGTTCCGTCCACGAACGGTAGTCTCCGCCCTCCACGTAATCCATCATCAGGTAAAACGGCGGATCCTCAATCGAGACATCATGAAGTCGAACAAAATGCGGATGGTCCCCAAGTCGATCGTGAAGGATTCGAAACAGGGCCATTTCACGCTTGAGCGTGCGGACTTTGGTCGGGTCGTCGCAAAACTTCAGCACTCGGCATCCAAGCGCCTGGTGATTCGCGAGCCAGACCTCTCCCATGCCTCCTTCGCCCAGTTTACGATCGAGAAGCCACTGAGTATTCGGAACCTGCAGCCCAATGGAGGGTCGCCACGACGCCTTGATCTGCCTTCTTCGGGACAATTGGGCGCTCAGGGCCTTGCCAAATGCTGCCGCGGAGAAATAGCGCTCGGACGCCGAACGCGCCATCGCTTTTGCGATCACTTCACTAAGTCCCTGATCCAATTGGGGTAGGATGTCGCATAGTCCCCGAGGCTTTACCTCAAGCACCGCGTTCGCGATGTCATTCCACGAAGGCTCGGAGGGCAGCACGTACGGGGATTCCCCCGTCATGAGCTCAAAGCCCGTTACTCCCAACGCATAAATGTCAACGGCCGGACTCAACCGCGTTTCCAGATCTCCCGCTTCAAATTGTTCGGGGCTCATGTAACGAGGCGTGCCCGAAACGCTCTGAAGAATTGAACCCGTCTCCTTCGAAGATCCCGAAACAAGGGCCAGTCCGAAATCGAGCAGATAGGGGCTGCCCTCGGAGTCGACGAGAATGTTGGCGGGTTTTAGGTCACGATGAACAATCCGATGCTCGTGAGCATACTGAACCGCCTCAGCGATGCGGATAAGAAGTTCCAGGACAGCCTCATGGCTCAGTGAATTCTCCTTTACGTAGTGCTGTGCCGATCTCCCCTCAACGAGTTGCATCGCGTAGAAGATAGTTTCGCGACGAGATCGGAGATCGGCATGCTTCCCGGCATCGTAAATCGGAACGATCGAGGGGTGGCTGAGTTTTCCGAGAATGGCGATTTCTTCCTCAAACCGACGAAGAAGTTGCGGGCACGCCAGGCGAGGGTGGATCACCTTCAGCGCTACATCCCGTTGGGTCAGATCTTGTGTGGCTCGATACACGACGCCCATGCCTCCTCGGCCGAGTTCACTTCGTATCGTGTAGCGGTCTGCGATGCGCTCGCCTTCCTTGAAATGGACTTCGGGCGGTTGGGGTAACTGGAAGTTAAGCCGAAGAAAGGTCAAAACCAAAGGGTCCTCACGCTCCGATTCCCATCGGCCTAATGATTCCACAATGGTCGCATGTGAGGCTCCTTCGAGCTCCTCAATTCGAGCGTGGATCCGTGAGAATTGGTCCTCCGTGGGCTCCTTCATGTCATAGCTGGCTTAATGCGGGCGTGGTGGGGCCGTTGAGAAACTCCAAAATCTTGCGATGCAAAAGCAACTTCCCCTCCGCCAGTCGGCGCTTCACGGTCCTCGTGGAGGCATTAAGCCACCGGGCCAGCTCCTCCAGTTTCATATCGCTCAAGTAATGGCATTGAATGATCTGACTCAGTTCAGGATCCTTTTTCTCCAGCCAGCACAGCGCTTCTTCCAAGGCGATCCATCGTTCCGGAGCTTCTTCGAGCATTCGCGGCAAATCGTACAGATCAACATCGGAGGCTTCCACGTAGGTAAGTTTAGGGCGGCGTTGCGCATTCCTCCGCCGGGCATAGTCCGTGAGCGCTCGCTGCATCATGAGATGAAGCGAGCCGAAACAATGGCACCGATTATCCCAAGTGATTTCAGACCAATCCTGGTCCTGCACCTTGTAACGCCGCAGTCCGCTCATGACCAGTGCGGTGGGACTCACTGAATGCGCGCTGCCTTCCTTACTCAGGAGATTCAGGGCGATGGCACGGAGATCCGACATCAAAGACTGAACGTCGTCGATCGTAATGGGAGCGTCGCTCTTCATAAAATCATTCCTCAAAAGTCCGACTCGAACCTAACTCACCACTTCCATGGAATCGAGCATCCCTGGACACGCAAGCTGGTTTTCGATCGCGTCCTTCTCGAACGGCGACTCTCCAGTTTGACAGCGCGACCAAACGCCAGGCAATGGCCACTTCTGCGTTATTTCCTGGCAGATGTCCAGAATGCGGAGGATCTGGAGGTTTTCACTAAAAGAGGAACCCAGTTCCAGCACTGGACGGCTGAGCGCCTGAAGTATGCGCATGGAGGACAATGGTGCATCCTCAGTAAAATCCACATTAGCCCGGGCTGATGTGGCATCTCGGAGGTCATGAAAAGTGCCGATGCAAGATTCGCCACCCGAACCCAGGCGTTGCACAAACTCACAAAACAGCTCCCGTCCATCATTCCAAATGAGTCGAAGCTGCACCGTCCCCTTAAGCGTGGCAATCGACCTCGGAGGAGAAGCCTCGCAAGAAGTATCGTCGAGCTGAAGCTCGATAGCGTCCACGACCAGATCAAAGTCAGTTACGGCAGTGCGGGCCAGCCGAACCAGGATCATCAGCTGCTTCATGAGTATGTGTCGTATCTGGGCAAATCTGTTGAGATGGCGGACTGCGGGAGCAGGCGAGTTCGTGACTAGATGGCACTGCTGGATACCGCGAATCCATCGTCGGTTTCGATGGCAGAACTCAAGCGAGATGATTCCTCCTTGTGAAAATAGATTTTCGCACAAGGGATTCAGGCGTCCTGAATGCGCCTCCAGGCGATATGCCTCTTCGGCCGTGTCGCCCATCGGGTGTGGAAATACATACACACTTCTTTCGATGTTTTCCAATAGCCCGCGAAATCCCTGAGTTGGAGTTGTCGTATCAAGAATGGCAAGGTCGTCTCCCCAAAAGCCGGCATCTCGCAGTCGATCCGGGGGAACATCCGCCACACATGTGCCGGGAAAATGGATGACTGGAAGGCCCTTGAGATTTGACGGGGGCGTGGGACTCACAATGCCGACGCGACGAAAGAGCGGACCCGCCATTGGGAGAGCGGTCCAATACAAACGGGCGGTGCCCGCTGAACCTGCCAAGAGCAACAAGGGCTTGCGGCGCTTAATCCGCTCATCGGGGTCGATCGGGGGTGCAAACGACGTTCGCACGGCCGGCAGCCCATTCTTCGCAAACGACACGCGGTCAGTCGGCAGCTCATTTCTTGTAATGACGCCCGCGGACCTCTTTGGCGGGCGAACAGTCCCCTCAAAGTTGAGCTGTGTCGTGGTTTCGTGTGGCAGCGCCACACGGGAGGCCTCTGCCCGGTCTACGCAGGAGAGGCAACCTCGGTTCATTCCTATTGCTATATTCATTGCTCGAGGCGCCGGCCGTCGGCGCGTTACGGGTTATTGTTTCGGAAACCGATCCTGTTTGGTTCCCATAACACTAAGGCGCGAAGATCAGCGGGACGGGGCCAAATCATCTCGGCCGCGGTGACCCACAAATCCGCGCAGGGAAGGACTTCACCCAACCCGTATGTCCAAAAACTCAAACGAGATCATTTTCATGCGGCGCATGCCGTGGGTGGCGAATTACTAATCATGGTCCCCAGAGCGGGGTTTGTAGGATTGAGGGCCGTCGTTGAAGACTTCATGATCGAACCGCATGAACCGCGTTCTGTTGAGCTTTCTGCATCTGGTCCGCTCCTTGCTCAATCTGATCCGCCCTGGAGGAGCCAAAAGTCTCGTGGCCGAGAACATCCTGCTGCGGCACCAACTCGCAGTTCTTACGCGTTCCCGGGTTCGAAGCCCAAGGCTCCGGATTCCGGATCGCTTTCTCCTGGCACTGGTATCCCTGGGGTTGAATCGCCGACGCCTCATCCGTTCGGCAATCCTGGTAAGACCCTCCACTCTTCTAAATCTTCATCGCGCGTTGCGTAACCTTAAACTGAGATGGCTTTATTCCTCGGGCGGGAAACGTAAGCCTGGGCCAAAGGGTCCATCGCCGCAGTTGGTTCAGGCAATTCTCGATTTCAAAACGCGCAACCCAAACTCAGGTTCGCCGCGAATCGCCCGGCAACTCGCGAAGGCCTTTGGGATCGACGTGAACAAGGACGTTGTCCGGAGAGTGCTCGCTCGGCGCTCCAAAGACGGATCTCAAGGACCAGGACCGTCCTGGCTCACGTTCCTGGCTCATTCAAAGGATTCTCTGTGGAGTCTGGATCTCTTTCGCGTCGAGTCGGTTCTGTTGAAAGCCCATTGGGTTATGGTGGTGATGGATGTTCACACTCGACGGATCATCGGCTTTGGCGTTCAGCAACTGCTGGTGGATGGTGCGGCACTGTGCCGGATGTTCAACCAAATCATCGCCCACCACGTATTGCCGGAGCGGCTCAGCTTCGATCACGACCCGCTGTTCGAATTCGCGCGATGGCATGCGAACCTCCGGATCCTGGACATTGAATCCATCCGCAGCGTTCGCTACGTGCCGGTGTCGCACCCATTCGTCGAGCGGCTCATTGGAACGATCCGAAGAGAATATCTCGATCACGTTCTCTTTTGGGGCGTGCCAGATTTGGAACGGAAGCTGGATTTCTTCCAAACTTACTACAACCACTTCAGGGTTCATCGATCCTTGGAAGGGAACACCCCGGAGGAGAAGTCCGGCGGCAGAACTCCTGAATCCGCGAACTTGGTTCATTACCGATGGCAACCTCACTGCCAAGGCCTCTTTGAACTCCCCATTTCCGCGTGATTAACAATTCGCCACCCACAGGCTCTGTTTGAGGCATGTATCGACGGCAAGATGAACACCCTAGATCTTTCTGGAGGCTGGATCGATTTGTGGCCACGTATCCGAGCTTCGGGTGATCCGACCCCAACCTATGCCCAACTGAACACGTCGTATTCGGAACCTCACAGGGCTTACCACAACCTGGTCCATCTCCAGGAACGCTTGTTGGCGCTCGAGTCAGCACGCGAGCGACGCCCCGCAGAAGAGGTCCGGGCCTGTTCCAAACCAACACAATGTAACTGACACAAACCTGGGAGGCGACTCGGCTGTGGCGTGCCGCAAACCCGTTTCAGTCACAAAAAGCGATTGCCATTACCCAGGCGATGCTTCCTATCCTGCCTTTCTGCGCCGTCTCGTTGGGGGACATGGTTGCGGCAGCAACGTTCAGGAGGTGGGTGGAGGGTAAGCAGGTTGGATCCTTTGGTCACCTCATCGGAACCGTGGTGCTTGGTTGGTGCGGGCTTGGATTCATCCTGATGGGCGCGGTGTTCGTAATCCCACGCTACTCACGGCCGGCAATAGAATCCGATGAGAAGGGACTGCGTCTTCTAAATCGCAAGAACCCGCGAGTGCGCTGGAAGGACCTTTCCTTGGTCGTGCTGGAACCTCTTCCGGAAAATCCGGATCTGGTGAAGGTCGTGATCCATGCTGTTTCCCAGGGAAAGGGGAGCGTCCCGATCCGGCCTTGGGAGATAATCCTGGAGCGCATAGGGCAGCTCCCCCAGCTGCTCCAAGACTTGAAGCCACGACATCTCGAGACACCCACATTTTCAGTGCGGAAGTTGGATAAACCCTCTCTCTCCGGAACAGGAGAGCGCCACGGGTTTCGGGTCCGTTGGCTCTATTGTTACATGGCAGGCATGTGGCTGCTACTGCACGCGATGCCTCTGATCATAGTAGGCATCGCGTACGGTAAGAGCACCCGCCCCCGTGACGAAGATGTGGGTCCTCCTCCGAAAGCATTCGTCCGCTTCGTGCTTAAGCATTTCCGCTCACCCCATCAGATTCGGCATGCGATCCTCGAGGCGGGAACGGGTTTGGGTGTCGCGGGCCTAATCCTTTTGGTCGCCGGGGAGCGGGGGTTGAGCAGGGAAGGCAAGCGCACAGCCGACTCGGCTCGAGCCGCGTTGGAGAGGATCAAATCCCTCCCAGGAAGCACTCTCCTTCCGGCCACTGGTGCTCGCAACGGATAAGTAGAGAGTACGCCGGGGACTGTTGATCAGGCGGCACCCTAGAACGCGTGGCCCTCTGCTCGAGCGAGGGCTTCCACCGCCGTCTCTTCGCCCACTCGAAATGACATCTCGTAGAACTGTTTCCACCGAGAGGGTTCCCACGGCTCTTCAGAAGCGAATCGGAACGCTCGTCAGGCGCCGCGACTCAACCCGATGGAGCAGTCGCGAGCTCGCAGCCCTGAAAGTCCTTCGCAATCCACTGGAGGAGGATCCCCGGGGACCTCTGGGCTCGGAGGGATCTCGCATCTCAGAAAGATTGCGTATGGGATACGCACCCAAGTGCCGAGAACCTGCGAGAGTTGTCGTCATGAA
>JAYTTC010000712.1:0-3533 GCA_043745255.1 Verrucomicrobiales bacterium | reverse complement strand
GCCCAATACATGCGCAAAGGCCGGCCTCTCCTAGTGGAAGGCCGACTGAAGCTTGACCAGTGGGAAGACAAAACCACTCACCAGAAGCAGAGTAAGTTAAAAGTGGTCCTTGAGCAGTTCACCTTTCTTGATAGTGGAAACCGCGGAAACGAAGGTGCCCCCGCGGGAGAGTCCCAGGCTCCTGCAGTTCGCCCTCGAGCTACCACACCGGTGGTGAGCTCCCCTGCCCCAGCGGGGGATCCCGACAGTGCACCTCCGGAAGAAGACGACGTTCCATTCTGAATTTCATACCCCTGCAAGCAGCACTCCTCGAGGAAGCGGCTCGCGATAAACGAAAAAGAATCCTATGGCAAAAGTTGAAGTGATCTTGGTTGAAAATGTGGTTGGTCTCGGTGGCGAGTCTGATCAGGTCAAAGTCGCGGCCGGATACGCCCGCAATTTCCTGCTCCCGAATCGCCTGGCCATACCGGTAACCTCTGCAAATAAGCGCCGGCTCGAAGTGCTGCGTCAACGGCGAGGAGAGCGCGAAGCGCACGAATTCAACGCGATGACCGAACTGGCGAAGAGCATCTCCAAGCTCACCGCGATCCTCAGCATGAAAACGGGCGATGACGGCAAGATGTTCGGCTCCGTCACCTCGGGCAGCATTGCAGACCAACTGAAGACCCAGTTCGAGATTTCCTTGGACAAGAAGAAGATTCACCTCCCCGAGCCGATTCGGAGCCTGGGAGATCACGAGGTTGAACTGCGCCTCCACGGCGATGTGAAGACCACCCTCAAGGTCAAAGTGCAGAGCTCAAACCCTGCCCCGGTGCCCGAGGTTCAGGGTAAAGACCGGACCGACGACGCCGGCGGCAAGAACCGCACTGAAAAGCGCGGCCGCCGCTCCGACGACGCCGCTCCGAAAAAAGCCTAACTCTCGCCGATACCTCGGTCTCTCTTTGAGCCGGTTTGATTCGACTGAATCAAACCGGCTCTTTTATTGCGCTCAGAAAAACTCGAGACTTGCAATGAGCGGGGGGTGAATTACCCTCCGCCCTCCCTTGTGTCGGCTCGTATCCGCCTCAGGGAATCAATCGATTTTATGGCTACCGCAAACGACCTTCGAAAGGGCATGGCGATCAATTACAACGGCGACGTGGGCGTTGTCTTGGACAGCCAGCATCGCACCCCGGGCAACCTGCGCGCGTTCGTGCAGGCGACCCTGCGCAGCATCCGCACCGGAAAATCTGCCGACGTGCGTTTCAGTTCCACTGAGAAGATCGAAGTCGTGCCTCTCCAGACTCGGAAGATGGAGTTCAGCTACATGGATGGACAAGACTACGTGTTCTCGGACCCCGAAACCTTCGAGACCGTGACCGTAGTGCAGGAGATCGTGGGCGACGGGAAGAATTTCTTAATCGAGAACGCCACCGTCATCATGACCTTCGTCGCCGACAAGGCGGTGCAGATCGAAATGCCCCCCAGCGTGATCCTTCTGGTCACCGATGCTCCCGATGGCATCAAGGGCGACTCTGCCAATAATGTCATGAAGGCAATTACGATGGAAACCGGCATCACCGTGCAAGCGCCGCTGTTCATTAAGACTGGCGAGAGGATCAAGATCGATACCCGCACGGGCAAGTATATGGAGCGTGCTTAGCTCGCTCCGCCCTCGTAACAGCCTGCAAGAGCTTATGCAGTCTGTTGGCCCAGTGCTCTCAGCAAAAGACCCCGCGATTGAGTCGCGGGGTCTTTTGAGTTTCGTGAAGCGTGAATGCCCGAACTGAGCGGGTCTCTTCAACGCGTCAATCCTCAGGCTCCAGGGCGGGTTGGTAGCCGTACTTCTTTACCAGGGCCTGACAGGCCGCAAGGGGTTTGACACCGTTGGTGCAGGTAGGATCGGAGAGAGAGGCAGCCGCTGCAGCGACCCCGGTTTCCAAACACTTCTTCAAGTCCCATCCCTCGTGAAATCCGAGGAGTGCACCGGCGCAAAACGCGTCGCCAGCGCCCGCCGTTCCGGCAATCGCCTTTGCCGGCAGTTTCAGGGACGACTGCCATACATCCTCTCCCTTGCGGGTGCGTGCAAAGGCACCTTCCGGAAAATGAATCACCACCACCTCCCGCACCCCTTTCTGAAGCAAGGCGCCGGCGGCATGTCGCAGAGAGACCGTATCAAGTTGTCCGTCGGGTTGGCGGATGCGGAAGCCGGCTGTCTTCCCGGCCTCAATCTCGTTCAAAACGCAGTAATCGACGAACTTCAGGGCGGGACTGACGACTCTCGGGAAGCGGTCGCTGTCCTCGCTAACCACATCAACGCTGGTCTTGAGTCCAGCCTCCTGCGCGGCAGAGAGGAGCCGGGCGGCCTTGGTCCCGTATTTGAGATCCGGCTCATCAAGCGCGTCGAGCAGAAGCAGATAACCCAGGTGGAAAATGCGGGCCTTGGTTCGGGTGAAGTCCAGTTCCGCACCCTTCCAGAGCGCGTTCGCTCCCCTGAGGTGGAAAAAGGTACGTTTGCCGTTGCCCTTCTCGGTCATGACATCGGTGTAGGAGGTAGGCGCTTCCGAGGAGCTACGAAGATGCTTGGTGTCGATCTTGTTCCTCTGGCAGTCCGCAATGATGGTTTCCCCCAGGCTGTCCTTCCCCACCAACCCAGCCCCCGCCAGCGGAAAGTCCGCTCCTAATTTGGCCAAGTCGACGAGCACGTTGTACGGAGCCCCTCCGCTACCCGTCGACTGCGAAAGAATGTTCGCCAGCGACTCACGCTGGGGAAACAGGTCCACTATCTTGACCTGGTCGATGATCCAATTGCCGCCAGCCAACAGGCCTTTGCGGGATGAGGTGATTTTGGTGCTCATTTAAGAAATAGCGCAGCGCTCGGTTCGTTCATGCCTAGGGAACTAGAATAGCGGAACACACGGAGGCACCAGCAGAACAAAGTGAAGTAAATGCGCGTTGAGTATGGCAAGCGGTTTTTTCGAAAAACCGAGGGTTTTTTCGGTCTTTGTACCGACAACACCTTGTAAAATCCCGCTCAGCGTGCTTCAAAGCGCTTCACTCCGTGATCCTTGCCTTGCGAAGGGGCGCCCACGGGCCGTGTTTCTTGCTGCGCTTGAAGACTGGACCTCAGTAAGGTTCCGCCGCGCATGAAGCAGAAATTCGATCCCATCGAGGTTGTGATCCAGGATCTCAGCAGAGGGCGGATGGTAGTCGTGGTGGACGATGCAGACCGTGAGAACGAGGGAGACTTGATCATGGCGGCCGAAAAAACGACGCCTGCAGCCATCAACTTTATGGCTCGATACGGTCGCGGTTTGATCTGTGTTCCCACCACTTCCGAACGGCTGAACCAACTCGGCATCGAGCAAATGGTGGCGCAAAACCGCGACACCTTCAAAACCGACTTCCAGGTCAGCGTGGACGCCGCAGTGGGAATCAGCACCGGAATCAGTGCGGCGGATCGCGCAAGAACCATTCAGATGATGGCCGCGGCGGGAACTTCGCGAGAGGATCTCGTCCAGCCGGGGCACATCTTCCCGCTTCGTGCAAAACCT
>JAYTTC010000711.1:0-13258 GCA_043745255.1 Verrucomicrobiales bacterium | reverse complement strand
AGGCCCTGCCACTTTGATTGCTGAGACCAAAAACAACCGAATCATGGTCAGCGGAGGGGAGAAGGAAATCTCCCGAGTGGAGGCGATCATTCGTCAGCTGGATCCCGAGGGTCGAAAGGCTTCAAAGGAGGAGACGCGGATTATTCGTCTGAAAACGGCTTCGGCCAACGACATCGTTGGGATCATTGATAAGAGCCTCAATAGCCAGCAGCAACAGGTGCGCGTGATGGTGGATGTCAGGAGCAATAGCCTGGTGATCAGCGGTGACGCCAGCGGGGTCGAGGCGGCCTCCCAAATCATTCAGCAGTTGGACACCCGATCGAATCTCGGGCCCCGCGAACTCCGCATCATCGAGCTGAAGTCTGCCGATGCCGCAACCCTCACCCCGATGCTCAACAATCTCTTCGCCGAGATGGTGAAGGATCAGCGCGGGGTGGACTACGTTACCGCCACCAAGATCGTCCCGGACACCACCGCCAACCGCATCATCGTCACCGGAGTCAAAGAGGAGATCGGCCAGGTGGCCGAGTTAGTTCAGCAGCTGGATCAGGCCCCCGAGCAGGCACCGGGTGCCCGCGTGTTCAAGCTGAACATGGCGGACGCCTCGATGATGGCTCCGATCGTCTCCAACGCGATGCTTCGCTTCGATGTTCGCGGGCAGGCGATCCGGCGCATCACGGTCACCGCCGACGACAAGTCCAACTCCCTGATTGTCTCGGGCACTCGGAGCGACCTGCAGGATGTGGGCTCGGTCATCGAGAAGCTCGATAGCGAGACCTCGGGCAAAGAGCGAGTCTTGAAAATATTCGACGTCAAGTCGGAGGATGCTGACGCGCTGGCATTGCTCACGCGGAACGTATTCGCGGCTCAGAATCCTGGCCGGAACATCACCTCCTTGCTCACCCTGACCGCAGACCCGGCGGGCAAGCGACTGATCGCTCTCGCACCGGTGACGCTCATGATGCAGGTGGAGCAAGTGATCACCTCGCTGGATTCGAAGCCAGACCAGAGCATTCGTGAGCTTCAGTCGATCGAGCTTAAGAACGCCACCGCCACCGAACTGCTGACCCGAGTCACGCAGATCTATTCGGAACAATCCCAAGGCAAGACGATCAAGCCGGCGACCATTTATCCGGACTCCTCCGGGACGCGCTTCATGGTCTACGGAACTCGGGAGCAGGGGACCAGCGTACGTCAAATCGTGGAGACTCTCGAGAGCCAGGCCCGTCCTCCGCGCGAGACCAAGATGTTCGATCTCGGAAGACTCGCCGAGGCGCAGCGAGTGATGCCTCTGGCGCAGCAGCTCTATCGCGATCAGGTCAGCAGCAATCCGCAGCTTGGTCCCGCGGACGCCCAGATCATCACCGACGGAAAGACCGGTCGACTGATCGTGTCCGCGCGCGGTGACCAGCTGAAGATCCTCGAGGACATCATTTCGCGGGTGCAGATCAACAGTGCGACCAATCAAACTGCTCGCGAAACACGCACCTTCGAGGTGGGCAGCGCCAGCGACGTGCAGCGTCTGCAGCCTCTGGTGCAGCAGCTCTATCAGGATCAATGGAAGGACAAAATCGACACCGATCCCGCCGACGCTCAGATCGTCTCTGACGCCAAGACAGGACGTTTGATCGTGACCGGTAAACCGGAGCATCTGAAGCAGATCGAGGCGATCCTGAAGCAGATTGGAGCGGGCAAAGCCAAACCCGAGGCACGCGACACCCGCATCCTGGATCTCACCACCGCCAGCGCTGTCGACCTCGCTGTGACCGTTCGCAATTTGTATCTGGAGCAGGCCAAGGCGCGTTTCGGGGCGCAAGCTCCAGACACCACCATCCTCGCCGACGCCGGCGGAAATCGTCTCATCGTGGTGGCCGATGCCGCCGAATTGGAAGTGGTCGAAGAGTTGGTGCGCAAGCTCGACAAGGTGAGCGCGCAGAGCGCCTCGGCCCGTGTGTTCAAATTGAAGTCCGCCGAGCCCGACAAAGTGGCGGAGATCCTCACGGCGTCGCTGGTGCGTTACGACGCGTATGGACGCCCGCAAAAGCGAGCCACGGTTTCCGTGGATGCGAAGACCCGCACGCTCATCGTGACCGGCGATCCCAAGGAACTTCAGGGCGTGGCCGTGATCATTGAACAGTTGGATACTTCATTGGGTGCGCAGCCTGAGCGACAGATGAAAGTGGTCTCCCTCAAGCGGGGCAAGACCGCCGAAATCTCCCCTCGTCTCCGGCAGCTCTATGCCGATCAGATCAAATCCCAACCCGATCTGGGCACCACGGACATCCTGATCCTCGAGGAAGCCGCCAGCAATCAACTGATCTTGGCCGGAAATGAAGGACAGCTGAAACTGGCCGATCGAATCATCACCGAGTTGCAGTCCGCGGTGACGGTCCAGGCGCCGCGTGAGACCAAGATCATCGAACTCGGTTCGGTTGAGGAAGTGACCCGCTTGCTGCCACTGGTGCAGCAACTCTACACCGATCACTGGAAGGGACACGATGTCAGTGATCCGGCCGATGCGCAGATCATCCCCGACACCAAGAATGTCCGTTTCCTCATCACCGCACGCACCAATCATATCGCGGAGATCGAGACCCTCATCACCCAATTGCGTGGCGACCCGAGCCAAGTCTTGGCTCGTGAAACCCGCATCTTCGATCTCACGACCGCTAGTGCTGTCGAGCTCTCCACCACCGTTCGCACTCTCTACCAGGAGCAGGCCAAGAATCGACCTGGCAATCTCGCCACCGAGACCGTGATTCTTGCCGATTCGGGAGCGAACCGGATCATCGTCACCGCTTCCACCAACGAGCTGGTGGCGGTGGAGGACATTATCAAGAAGCTCGACAAGGTGAGCAGCCAGAGCGCCACCGCGCGCGTCTTCAAACTCAAGTCCGCCGATCCGGACAAAGTGGTGGAGATCCTAGGCACCGCACTCGTCCGCTACGATGCTTATGGTCGTCCCCAGAAGCGTGTTTCGGTGGTGGTCGATGCGAAGACCCGGACGCTGATCGCCACCGGAGATCCCAAGGAGCTTCAGTCGGCGTCCGTGATCATTGAGCAACTCGACGCCTCTCTGGGCACCCAGCCGGAACGGAAGATGAAGGTGCTCGCCGTGAAGGCGGGTCGGGTGGCTGAGCTCTCTGCCAAGGTGCGTCAAGTGTACGCCGACCAGGTCAAGAGCCAGCCTGAGCTGGGGAGCAATGACGCTCTGATCCTGGAAGACGTTCCGAGTAGCCAGCTAATTCTGGCCGGAAGCGAAAAGCAGATCGCCGTGATCGAGCAGATTGCCACGGGCCTTCAAACGAATCAGGTCTCCCAGCAAGCGCGTGAGACTAGGATGTTCGAAGTCGGACAGCCCGAAGAACTGTTACGGATACAGCCTCTCGTGCTGCAGCTCTATCAGGATCGATGGAAGGCCAAGGATGCCGCGGATCCGGCGGATGCGACGCTCATTGCGGATCCGAAAAACTCTCGGCTGATCGTCACCGCTCGTCCGGAGCACTTGAAGGAAATTGAAACTCTTCTCAGCCAGGTCACCGCGCCTACCACCAACGCGGTGGCTCGCGAGACCCGTGTCTATGACCTAAACACCACGGCCGCTGCGGAACTTGCGGTGACGGTAAAGTCACTCTATCTGGAGGAGTTGAAATCACGATCGGTGGTTCCAGGGGGACAGGCCACCATCCTTCCGGACGTGGCCGCAAACCGAATGGTGGTCTCCGGTGCGAGCAACGAACTGGCTTCGGTGGAAGGCATCATCACCAAGCTCGACAAGGTCAGCACTAAGAGCGGCGGCACTCGCGTGTTCACTCTGAAGAACGGCGATGCTGAACAAGTGGCCAGCGTGCTCTCCACTGCGCTCGTTCAAATCAATCCCTACGGCCAGCGCGTGCCGCGGGTCAGCGTGGGATCGGATCGTCAGAACAATCTGGTGATCGTGGCCGGTGAGCCAAAGGACATTCAGTCGGCTGCGGTGATCATCGAGCAGATGGATGGCGTCGCGGCCAAGGAGCAGCGTCAGATGCGGATCATTCCGCTCAAGGCCGGTTCTGCCAGCGAGGTCTCCGCGAGAGTCAAACAGATCTACAAGGATCAGATGCAGGGCCGCGCCGGGGGGGGCAGCGATGCCTTGATCCTCGGCGACGAGCTTAGCAATCGCCTGATCATCACCGCCAGCGAGCCTCAGCTGAAGCTCATCGAGGAGATTGTGGGCAAGCTTCAGGAGGCGGGCGAGGGGGCTGGACGCCAAATCCGAGTGCTCTTCCTGGAAAGAAATTCCGCCGGCTCGATTGCGAGTCTGGTCAGCCAAATCTACGCCAAGCAAGTTGCCAGCACCGATACCGGCGAGCGCCTGGTGGTCAGCGCCGGTGCCGACGATCGCACCTTAGTGGTCGATGCCGCCGGTCAGACGCTTACGCGCATCGAGGAATTGGTAAAGACGCTCGACAAGGCTGAGGGCGAGGGCAAGACCGCCATCCAGGCCGTGCATCTCAAGAAGGGCCGAGCAGAGGACGTAGCGGATGCGGTGAACAAATCGATCGCGAGCCGAACTCCGCAAAGCCGCGCGACTCGAGTCAACGTGACCGCTGTCTCGGGTGCGAACAGCCTTTTGCTCAACGGGCCAAGCGAAGGAATGGCCGATGTGATCAAGCTCATCCGCGAGCTCGATACTGAAAGCAGCGACGACGAGATTGAGGTGCGCATCTACAAGCTCGAAAATGGAAACGCCAAGGAGATCCACGGAGTGATCAATCAGCTAATGCTGAATGCGACGCGTCAGATGCGCTCGGGCTCCGCTGCGCGAACCCCGACCCCCACGATCTCGGTGGATGATCGCTCAAATAGTTTGATCGTGAGCGGGACCGCCACTCATTTCAAAATGCTGGAGAAGATCCTCCCGACCTTGGATAAAGCGCCCGATCGATCGAATCGAGACGTTCAGTTCGTTTGGTTGCACAAGGCCAAGGCCTATGACGTGGTCTCGAAGTTGGAGAGCGTTTTCGCCTCCCGACCGGAAGGAGATCGGCCGGTGATCGAAGCAGAGGGCCTGAATAACTCGATTACCATTATCGGCAAGCGAGGGGATATCGCACAGGTGCAGGACCTCATCGCACGACTGGATGAAACCGCGAAGGATGGAACTATTCAGGTGCGTTTGCGCACTCTTGATCGGGTGACAGCGGAACAGATGGCCTCGATGTTGCAGAATATCTACCCGCAAATGTCACGGGGTCAGATCCGCGTGGTGGAAAAAATCACCCCACCCAAGCAGGACGCCTCGACTCCTCCAACTCCTCCCGTGGGCCCTCAGCCGCCAACAACTCCCGTCCCGACGGCTTCCACTCAGGACACAATTCCGCCGGAAGTGGTCATCGCGGTAGATAGGCGGGCTAACGCGCTGGTTCTTTCTGGTCCGGTGCAGGAACTCGATAACATCGATCGGATCATCACGGACCTCTCATTTAATTTCTACGGCAACGAATCCGAGTTCCGTCTGTTTCCCTTGAAGGAAGCGGATCCGATCATGGTTGCCCGGACATTGACCGATCTGCTCAAACAAGAACCGGTGGTGGTGCAAGGCGGGGGTGCTGCACAGCGCGCCGAGCAGGCGGCACAACGGGCGGCGAGTCGTCAGCCGAGCATCAATTTTGTTCCTGATTCACGCACTCGAAGCATTATCGTCAGAGCCAAGCCGACGGAGTTTTCCTTGGTGGAGACGATCATCAAGCAGTTGGATTCAGGGGGTGTCGGGTCGCAGGTGGAGTTCCGACTGATCACTCTGACCAACGCGGCCCCGGAGCGGATCCAACCGCTGGTGCAACAGATGGTCGCTCAACTCAGCGTGCTTCGACCCGGTGAACCGCTCACCGTTACGGTGGACGCCCGCTCCCACAGCCTATTCGTGATGGCACGGGAGAACAGCATCAATCAGGTCGAGCGGATGATCCGTACGCTGGACGGTCCTTCCGCCTATGTCGAAGCCGAGGTCCTGGTGGTCTCGTTGAAGAAAGCCAACGCAACTCAACTCGCGAGTGTGTTGCAGGGAATGTTGAAACCGGGAGTGCAGGGCGAGTGGACCCCCGAGGCCCACGAACTCCAGGAACAGGTCCGACGCTTGAAAATTCAGAACGATTCCGGACAACCGGTCACGCTGGACCTCACCAAGCCCATTAAGATCTCAGCGGACGGTGCGGGAGGCGGCAACCGTTTGATCCTGACCTCGACGCCAGACAATCTGAAAGCGTTAGCCGCAGTGACCGCCGCCATGGACACTTCAGCCGTAGTGGATGGGGTGGACGTGAGGATCGTTCCGTTGAAATACGCCGATGCAACCGCGGCCTCGCAGACACTTTCCAGTATTTTCTCGCAGGGCCGCCAGCTGGCGACTGGCCCGGCCGGCCCGGGTGCCCAGCCCGAAGGCAACAATGGCAAGGCATTGGTCAATCCGCTCACCATCGCCGTCGATCCGCGAGGGAACACACTCATTCTTAGCGGACAGAAGGAAACTCTTGAGCTCGCGCTGAAAGTCATCGCGGACATGGACCAGCAAATCGATCGCTTCGTCACGGAAGTGAAACTGTTCCGTCTCAAACATGCCTCGGCGATCCGGATCGTTCCCTTGTTGCAGTCGGTATTCACCGAAGGTCCTTCGGTTCCTGGAACCGAGGGTTTGAGCACTCAAGTCACTCGGCTTCGGACGGTCAAGGATGCTCAGGCCAGCCAGACCACCCAGACCGCGAAAGTGCGCGCGGCGCTCACTATTCAAGCCGATGATCTCTCCAATATCCTGATCGTGGCCGCGCGTAGCGATACGCTTCCTCTCATCGGCGACGTGATTGATCAACTGGATATTCCGGCAGCCTCCGGACTCGAAACCGTTCGCATCTACCCTCTCAACCATGCGGACCCGATAGCGGTGCAGAGGATCCTGGCCGAGCTCTATACCGGATCGCGCGCGGCGACGCTGCGGAACGAGGACAAGCCGGTGATCACCGTGGACGAGCGCACCGGCGCGCTGGTCGTGGCCGGCAACGGGAAAAGTTTTGGAATCATCGAGGGCCTGCTGAGTCAACTCGATCAGAAACTCCCATTCGACTTGCGCGATATCCGGATCCTTCCGCTCGAGAACGCGGACGCGAATGTCGTGGCGGGGACCCTGCAGAAACTCATGGATGCGCGACTGACGCAGCGTGCCAGTTTGAACAAGGGGCAGGCAGATAACCTGAAAGTAGTGATCCTCGCGGATATGCGCAGCAACGCGCTGCTGGTGGGCGGTTCGAAGGACAGTTTCGAAATGGTGGAGTCGCTGGCCAGACAGTTGGATAAATCGGGACCGGCGCTCAGTGGAATGATTCGCCTGATTCCCCTAGTCGAGGCGGATGCTCGTGTTCTGGCCAGCACGCTGACGACCCTGTTTGAACAGCGTTATGCCGCCGCCAGGACCACCGATGTCCAGCGAAACAAGCCGATCATCCTCCCAGATCCGCGGAGCAACAGCCTGCTGGTGACCGCCAATCAAGAGGACAACCGAACAATCGACGACTTGCTCAAGAAACTCGACGTCAAGCTGGCCAATCCGGCGCTGACTTTGAATGTCATCGGATTGAAGCACAATGACAGCGCCCGAGTTGCGACCTTGGTGGAAAGCATCTTCACCGCTCGGCTCAGATCTCAGACTCTCCCGGGTCAGCAACCGCTCCCAAGCGATCAGATCAAAGTGGAGGCGGATTCCCTCAACAACGCCTTGATCATCTCCGCCAGCAAGGAGAACTTCGAGGTGTTGCAGGGGCTGGTTCTGAAGTTGGACACCGAGCCGAGCCTCTCCGGCGGCGTGCTGGAAACCTTCACTCTCACTTTCGCCGATGCTCAGCGTGTGGCTACTCTGCTCAAGTCGCTGGTCGAGCAGGGGCTCTATCGTCCCGGGCTACCCGCAAACGCGCCCACGAAGAGCAATTCCCAACGCGATGCCCTTTCGCTCAGCGTCGACCCCCGGAGCAATACCCTGATGGTGAGCGCGAGTCCTGAGAATCTCGCTGTCGTTCGTGAGATCATCAAGAAACTCGACACCAAGGAATTCAGCGAAGCCACCAATGTGCGGCTCTATCCGTTGAAGAAAGCTCGCGCGAGCTCCCTTGCGACTACGCTAGAACAGTTCTTTCGCGCCAAGCGAGCTGGTGATGCGATTGTCGCCAACGCGACGGAGCGTGCGATTCCGGTGGGCGTGATCCCTGATGATCGAGTGAACACCCTCCTGATCACGGGTGGGAAGGAAGCGTTCGATGTGGTGGATCGCATTATTCAGCAGCTCGACGGCGACAGTGTTTTTGCGCGAATGAATTTTCGCGTGTTCACCTTGAAGAAAGCCACCGCCATCAAATTGCAGCCGACCCTGACTCAAATAATGTCGAACCGGCCTCAGAAGGTGAAAGGCGAGCCCGTCGACTCCATCACGATCGTCGCGGATGCCTGGGTGAATGCGCTGCTCGTGGGAGCCGCCGTCGATGACATGAGCACGGTGGAATCCCTGATCGACCGTCTCGACAGCGAACCGGCGGAAACCGGCATCGCAATCCATGTCTTCCCCCTGGCGAAAGCGGATGCGCGTCGAGTGGCTACCGTGGTCCAAGGGTTGTTCCGTGACGGCACGGTGGCTGGGAATCTCCTCCCGGTCTTGGTCAGCGCGGATGAACGGATCAACGCAATCGTGGTTTCCTGCGGCGAGCTGGATGCCAAGCGCGTGGATGAATTGGTCAGAAAACTCGATACGGAACAGGTGGCTCGAGTGAGCGAGATTAAGGTTTTTCCCCTCCGGTTCGCGAAAGCGGAAGCGCTCTCCAGCATCCTGAACGCGGCTTTGAACACTAAGCCGGTGCCGTTGACAGAGCAGAATCCCAACGCCCAATCCGTGCTGCAATTTATCACTCGCACTGTGGAGGGGCGTGAGTTGGTGACAGCGGCCCTGAAGGAGGCGGTCTTGATTACTCCCGACGCGCGAATGAATTCACTCATCGTGAGCGGTCCGGTGGATTACATGGGGCTGATCGAACAGATCATCGTCCGGCTCGACGCCAGCTCTCCGCAGCAGGCCAAGATTAAAGTGTTCGCGCTGCAGAATGCGGATGCGCATCAGATGTCCACCTTGCTGATGCAACTTTTCCGCATGACGCAAATTGGGGCGCCTGGCGTCACTCAGCGCTCGGTGCAATACACTCTCGTCCGCCCTCGGTTGGATGATGGCGGTGCTTCGTCGGGTGAGGATCAACTCGCCTCCGCCACCTTGGGCACGGTCGAGCAAAATGCCCTGACGGTGACTGTCGACCCCCGCACCAATAGTCTCCTGATCGGCGGGACCGAGCACTATGTCAGCCTGGTCTCCCAGATCATCGAGTCCTTGGACAGCACTCCGGCCAACGAGCGCAAGACCGAGGTCATTCGAATGAAGAACTCGCAGGCCCAAGAGGTGGCGACCGCGATCCGGCTGTTTCTGGACCAGGAGAAAAACAAGGTCACTCAGGTCTTGGGTGCCGAAGCCGTAGGAACCACTCAGCGGCTGCTGGAGCGCGAGGTGGCGGTGGTGGCCGAACCGGTCAGCAACACTCTTCTAATTTCCGCGAATCCCCGCTACTTCGACGAGCTCCGCCAGATCATCGATGAACTGGATCGTCCGCAGCAGCAGGTGCTCATCCAGGTGCTGCTCGCGGAGGTGACGCTCGACGCCACAACGGACATGGGTGTGGAATGGAGCCACAAGGGTAAGAAGGGTGATGTGAGCTATGGCATCGGCACCGATTTCAATATCAAGGATCAGCTGACTTCTTTCGGCGGATATTCCACTGCGGTGTCTGGGAGTGATTTCAGTTTCCTGCTCCGCGCTCTCAAGGATGAGGGTCGGCTGGAGGTGCTCAGCCGACCCCAGATCGTGACTGCGGACAACAAACCGGCTTCGATCAATATCGGGCAGCGCGTGCCTCTCATCACCGACAGCCGAACGACGGATTTGGGAGGGACTGTGAACTCCTTCCGCTATGAAGATGTGGGAGTCAATCTCACCGTTACTCCCAAGATCAGCCCGGATGGATTTGTGAAGATGGATATCGGAACGACCAATAGCTCGCTGAGCACCTCCTCCGTCGATATCAACAAGTCCGCGAGTGTTCCGATCATCAATCAGCGCCGTGCGAATACGACGGTCAGCGTGCAGAGCGGACAAACCATCATCATTGGCGGACTGATCTCCACCACCGATGATAAACGGGTCAAGAAGATGCCTTGGCTTGGGGATATCCCACTCCTCGGAGCTCTCTTCCGCAGTACGACCAGCACTCGGGATCGCAAGGAATTGCTCATCCTCCTCACCCCGCAGATCCTGTCGAATACACGCGACCTGGGTTCGGTGAAGCCGGTAGATAAGATGACGCGCGAACAGTTGGATCACTCCACCATTAAGAATCAGATCAAGCGGGATGAACTTCAGAAGGAACTGCTCGATCCGCTCTTCCCTTCCAAGCCTGGCAACACGCCTGCCGTGCCTGTTCCTGAGAAGAAGGCTGATCGGAGTGGGGATCTTTGAAACGCATCGACATGGAGTTTGAGACCCAGCGATCGAATCCCTTAACGGCCCTCTGCGCTCTCGCGCTTCTGATGATGCTCTTGGGGGTGGGATGTGCGTCGGGAGGCGGGGGGGGTGGGTCTGCAGGAAATAGCGGCGTGGATCAGCTCCATTTGTTTGCGGTTCCTGTCGCTGTTGATATGGATCAGTTGCCCGGACCCGATGGAGTTGCGGTTCGGGTTTACGCTAGCAGCGGCGAGCATGCGAAGGGTGTGACGATCAAGAAAGGGTTATTGGAAATTCTGATGTACGATGGCGCCATGACAGATATCAACCCGGCGAATCAGACTCCCCTGCGGACCTGGTCCTTTCAGCCCGAGCAATTGAAGGCAGGCTCGGGTTCTAGCTCTTTGGGGGTGGGATATCGCTTCGTTCTCCCCTGGGAGCAGAACGTGCCGACCTTAGGTCGTGTGACGGTGCTCGCACGCTACACGGCTCCGAAGGGTCGTCCGATCTACTCTTCGCCGAGTGGAATCTCTGTCACCGCAAAGTAGACGAAATCGTCGCGTGAGAGCACGCCGCCACGCGAGCGTGGAGACTAGGCCACGATTCCTCGAATGACTTCCGCATCCAAGACCCCAGTGAGCTTGTTGTTCAGTCCGCCGTAGAAGTAGCTCAGATGTTTGTGATCGAGTCCCATGAGATGAAGAAGGGTGGCATGGAGATCACGCAAATGACATCGATCGATCACCGCTCCTTCCCCGAGCTCATCCGTCTCTCCGAAACTCGTGCCCGGCTTGATTCCCCCTCCTGCCATCCAATACGTAAATCCCTTCGGATTATGATCACGTCCTCCCGGCTTCCCACCGGTGTTGAATGTCTCTGAAACCGGCATGCGGCCGAACTCTCCTCCCCAGACGACCAGGGTTTCATCCAGTAGTCCGCGTTGCTCCAGATCGGTGAGCAATGCGGCGATCGGTTGATCCACTTCCGGACAATGAATCTTCAGATTTTCCTCGATGCCGTGATGACCGTCCCAGGTGTTTTGTCCTCCTGCCCCGCCGCCGCCCGAGTACAGCTGCACGAAACGAACGCCCCGCTCGACCAACCGGCGCGCGATCAGGCATTGCCGTCCAAACGGGGCCGGGCCCTGCGCGAAGGTATGCCAGTCGGGTTTGGGCTGATTGATTCCATACATCTCCAGAGTCCGGGGATCTTCCCGGGAAAGATCCAGCGCCTCCGGCGCCGTGGACTGAAGACGGAATGCAAGCTCGTAGCTTGCGATGCGTGCTTGCAGTTCTGAGTATCCAGAACGCTGATCCTGATGTTTGGTGTTGAGCGAATTGATGAAATCGATTTCCCGCCGCTGCATCGCGGTGCTGGTTCCAGGCGCGGGTTTCAGATCCAGAATGGGCTCCCCGGATGTGCGGAGCACCGTTCCTTGATGCACTGCAGGCATGTAGCCACTCGACCAATTGGGAGCCCCAGTGGTCGGTCCACCCCGCGGGTCTAGCATTACCACATATCCAGGCAGATTCTCATTTAGAGTGCCCAATCCGTAGCTGAGCCACGCCCCCACCGAAGGATGCCCCTGCAGGATGCGTCCGCTGTTCATCTGTAACAGCGCGCTCCCGTGCGCGAAGGAATCGCTAAACATCGACTTGATCAACGCGAGTTTGTCCATGTGCTGCGAGATCTTCGGGAACGCGTCTGAACACCACAGTCCCGATTGCCCGTGCTGGCGAAAGGTGCGTCGACTGGCCTGGAGCACTGCCTTGGTCTTGGTGTTGCGTCGAAACTCATTGTCGATGGTCTGTCCGTCTCGCTTCTGCAGCTCCGGCTTGTAATCGAACAGATCCAGCTGTGACGGGCCGCCAAACATGAACAGGAAAATACAAGATTTCGCCTTGGTCGGAAGATGCGGTGGATGCGCGAGTAGAGGATTCACCGCACTCGCCGCCGTCGCGGCGTTGGCGCGACCGCCAAAGAACCCTTCTCCTTGAAGTATCGCGTTGAGCGCGACGCCCGCGAACCCGCCACCCATTTCCCAGAGAAACTGGCGTCGCGGCCGGAGAATGTGATCAGAAGGATTCATCGCGTATCAAGACAAGGTTCAATCCGCATAGAGGAATTCATTCAGATTGAGCAGGGAAAGGCAGAAACTCTTGAGTGCGACGTTCGCTGAATCCTTGGATCCCTCTGCTCGGGCTCGTGCTCTCTGATCGGTCAGCAGGTGTTCGGCGGCGATCCGCTCTTCACGGGTGGGATCGCGTTGCAGCGCGAGTCGGAACCCGCGACGGATCTGTGCCTCCGTCGCCTCACCGACCTCGTGTCTCAGTCGTTCGGCCAGCGCGTCTGCTTGCGCATGAACAAAAGGATCGTTGAGGGCCATCAGCGCTTGCGGCGCGATGGTGGTTACCGGACGCACTCCCATGGGCGAGGTGCAGTTGGCAAAGTCGAAGGTCTCCAGGAAGGGCATTTTTAGCGCCCGCTTCACGAACAGATAGAGGCTCCGGCGGTTTTGCTCCTCGGGAGAACTGTCACTCCAGCCCTTGCCTGCTGAGTCCTGGGTGGTGTGAACTTCTTTGGGGAGGGTGGCGAAAACACTCGGCCCGCCGCGCTGGGTGTTCAGCCGGCCGCTGATCGAAAGCATCGAGTCGCGAATGACCTCGCTCTCCACTCGACGCAGATTCTGATGCCACAGGA
>JAYTTC010000710.1:0-3541 GCA_043745255.1 Verrucomicrobiales bacterium | reverse complement strand
ATGCACTCGGCTCCCCTCATCCCTCTGGCCATCGCAAACCAAAGGGATGTCGCCGCAGATCACGCCCGAAATGAGCTAAACTGTTACCCCTGAGGGATCTGGTCGAATGTAGTAAGGCATCTGGTCGATCAAGCGTGAATTCGGCCTGGAATCCATCCAAAGCCTGCCCAACGAATTTTCGACCAGATACCTCACGATCCAGTGCGGGGTGAAGAGTTGGGTGACGGCGGGGATGTCCTCGGTGGGCACGGCGCTCTTGCGAGCCATGACGGCGTCCTTTTTCTCGGAGATGTAGAACTGGTAGAGCCAGCCGAGGATTTCGACATTGGCCCGCTGCCCGTCGCCGCAGTCCTCGTCGTTGATCTCGGTGCGGAAGCCATGGACGACGGAGTGCTCGGTGAGGAGGTCATCGGGCAGGATCAGCTCGGTCTCGTCGTCGAGTCTTTCAAAGAGGCTCGGCAGAAGGGCGTGGTAAAAGCGGCAGGCGGCGAGGACGAGGTGGCGATAGACTTCGCCCTGCGCATCCGGCGACGGGATGCGGCTATCGAGGAGGTCATTGAGCCGGGTGGGGTCGGTGTGGGACTTCAGTTCCTCGGGCAAGGCTCCGGTGCGGGTGAGTTTGAGCAGCTCGGGCTGTGTCTCCTCCGCGCTGGCCGGGGTGAGGACGCGGGCGCGGAACGGGTGCCAGCCGCGAGCATCCATGAATCGTAGTGCAGCGAGGCGGTTGAACCACGTATAGGCTACGCGCTCAATGAGCCCGGCCCGGTCGGCCTGCGCGAGCTTCCGCAGTGCCGCAACCTGCGGCGCGAATGTGGTGAGGGAATCGGGCGTCTGGGCTGTGAGGACGAAGTCGAGCTTTCGCGTGACCGCCTCCATGAGCTGCTTGCGGACAGCGGGGGCGAAGGTTTTGAGCGCGGAGGTGTTCATGGCAATTATGAATTATGAACGATGAATTATGAAAGGGATGCCTTCGACTTCTTCGCGATGGTGGTAAAGATCGCGGTGAGTTGGTTGCATTCGTCCTGGAGGCTTGCGAGGCGTGTGGTGGTGACGATTTTGGATTCAACCAAGAGTTCAAGCCAATAGGCGGTTTCGTCGAGTTCCTTAAGGCAGTCGCCTAGTTTTGAAATGAATTCGGGCTTGGATCGGGCACGGAAAGCCTCCCGGTAATTCGCACCGACCGAAGTGCCGGAGCGAAGCGCTTGTTTGCCCAACACCTGTGCTTCAGCGGACTTGGGAAGGGCGATGAACATTTTCACGATACGCAGGGCAAAAGCCTTGGTGCGTACGCGCAGATCAGTGGGGGAATTACGACTGATGACTGATGAATTATGATGAGCGGAATCCTTACTTCTGAGCGGCGCTTGGTTTGTTTCATCATTCATAATTCAGCCTTCATAATTTGTTTACAGGCTAATGCGGTTTCCCTTTTCCAACTCCGCCTGCGCCGCCGACCGCAGAGCCGCGAGCCATTGGTCGAGGTCAGCCTCGGTGGCGATATAGGGAAGGCTGCATTGCGGACGCAGGCTCGTCGCCGAAGTGTAACGGACCGGTGTCGCGGGCGGCGGCGTTTTGTCCCCAGGTCTTCCAGGAGGCGGCGGAGCAGGAGCCGCGAGCCGCGATGCCAAAGCCAATTGGGCTGGATAATCTTGCGTCAGGTAGCGTTGGACCCGGTCGCGGACGCCAGTGACGAAGCGAGCGGACTGAATGGCGGCACGGGCTTCAACGGTGAGAGCTAGGACTTGCTTGCGAGCGGATTCATCGAGCGACGCATAGTCTTCGATGGTCTGGAGTCGGACATGTTGCTCATCTACGCTGGCGAGGGCCACGTCGCGTTCGGATTTGAGCAGATCCGCAAGAATTCGGCGCAACTTGACCACTGCCGCCTTGGCCGTTGGCACGCCGTTGCCCCGGTAAGGGTGAGCTGACCCTGCGAGATCTCGTAATGGCTGGACCTCGGCGGTCGGGACTTCAGCAAAGTTAGCCTCTTCTTCCCGCAGAAAGGCGATGGCCTCATCAAATGCGATGCGTTGCGGGCCATGCATGAAAGCCTTGATCGGGGACAGGACGTCTTCCTTTGCGTTGAGGAGAGCGTCCTCAAACCCGGAGAGCTGATTCAGCAGGTAGGTGTAGTCCTTAGCAGCGAGCGTGTTGAGTTGCGTGACGATCGGGCGAAGGGGTTCGAGAAAGGAGTATCGAGCGGCCTGGTCCAGCAGCACGGTCAGATCACGAGCTTCAGCAGCCAGGGACTCGGAGGCGAGTTGCCCAACCGAGCGGGCTTCCGTTCCAGCGTTGGGACGGTCAAAGAAGTCGTGATGGAATTTCTTAAGCGCGTTGACCTTGGTGGCGTCAAATTGTTCCTGCAAACGCACCCGCACACTGCCGTGCTGCCGGGTGTTCCTAAGCAGTTCAAACGCGCTTCGGGCGTCCAGCAGCTCGGCGGTGCGCAGTTCCACTTTGCCCATGCGGAACAGGCGGCTGACTAGAGTGAGGACCGCCATCGGATACCAGCCGTAGGGGCGCTTACCGAAGTTTCGGAGGATTTCCTCGATGGAGGTGCGTTCGCCATTGTTTTGGTTCCGCATCACGTAAGTCAGAATCTCCTGCTCCGCCTCGGACGGCGTTTGAGTGCCGCTGGTGAGCAGATCGTCCTGGAGCAACAAGGCGTTTGACAAAGTCGTTTCGTCGTAAGCGCCTTTCAGCATCCGCAGGCTCGGGAATGAGAAGGAAATGAGTTCCTGGCAGGCTTTGGCGAAGCGATTGCGGGCATCGCCTTCCCCCACGGTATCGAGGCGGGAGCCATTCAGATAAAGCGGGGCCTTGCTGAGGAACTGGCCGGCCAGTTCCTGCATTGCCGTCCGGCGGATGCTGTTTTGTTGACTGCGCTGGTCGAGGATGGCCTTGCGAGAGGCATCACCGGCACCGGTGTTCTGTTGGACGTATTTTTGAGTCTTGAGAAACAGGCGGGCTTGATCGGTGAGGCTCGTATCGGCGGGCAGAACTGCGAGGAGTTCGGCCTTCCCCGTATTCTGCGCGGCAAGTGTTGTCGCGTTGGTGTGGTTCGGGTGCTCCGTCGTGATGATGTTCAGGGCGACGTCGGCCTCGCGGCCGATGAGGGCATCATCCAGTTTCCGACCGTAGGAATAATCCTGTCCGTTGCCTTCATAGCGGATCTTCGGGTCGCGCAGCACATCGGCGAACAAAACCTTGGTGAGCAGATCGGCCACCATCGAGTCGTCGATCTCAGTGTTCTTGATCTCAACCTCAATGTCCTTTTCGGTGTCCGTGAGGAACTCGAAGATGTCGGCATTGCGCTGCAAGTAGGACTGGCTTTCCAGTTTAGCCAACGCTTCAAGAACCGCTTTTTCGTGGGCGCGGATGTCGATGTCGGGCCGGTCAATCAGCAGGATGGCGACGTTACGGGGCGTGGCCTTGAACTCACGCACCCACTTGAGCAGGAAACGCGATTTGAGAACACGAATCTGGAGCCCCTCGCCCAACTGCCTTTCGGCCATCTTGATCGTGGTCTGCATATCGCCCC
>JAYTTC010000709.1:0-3558 GCA_043745255.1 Verrucomicrobiales bacterium | reverse complement strand
CGTAGCGCCTCCATCCGGTGAGGGGTTGCGTTTCAGGGGTAGTGGACGGAGTCGTCATGGGGGTCAGGGTTGCCTCAGCCGCCAACGGCTTCGTAGTGCCTCACGCCACGTCTCCACATGAATCGCGCGAGCCCATAGACGATCCCCACCCAAAGCATCTGGATGGCCAGCCCGGCGGCGAGTTCGGTTCCGGTGGTGCGCTCAAGGTACACGTTGACTGGGAAATACAGTTGATAGGGAAACGGCGTGCAAAGGAGCGCCCTCTCGATCCAAGGCGGCAGGATGTCCAGGGGAAAGAGGTGTCCGCCGGCGAGATATTCAAACGCGAAGACGATGAAGATGAAGGTGCTCACCTCCTGCAGCCAGAAGGCCAAAAGCGCCATCGAATAGGAGATGAAAAATTGGAGCAGCGCGGTCATCAGCAGGGAAGCGCTGAACGCGATCCAGGTGATTGCGTGGGTTGGAAAAACAAAAAACTCCCGATGCCAAAGGATGAATCCCAGAACCGGGATAAGCGCCACGGAGGAGTAGATGAGTCGTCCGCCAGCGAATAGACAAAGCCGGTAGTGCTGGTAGTCGATCGGCTTCAGCAGAAATTGGCTGATCCGCCCATCCTTGATATCCGCGGCGATTTGCCAGTCGTCTTCCGCGACGGCGGTGAGCATGTCCACCAGCGTGACCACCAAGTAGTAGGAAATCATCTGCGCGAGCGAGTAGCCCGCTACATTTCCCGGTTCCCCCGAGTAAATCGTGCGCCAAAGTGAAATGGTTGCGGTCAGGGGGATCAGCCCAAACAGGCTGCGGAACAGGAAATTCACCCGATAGGTCAGGGTGTTCTGAATTCCAATGTTGAGGACATGCCAGTATTTCCGCATCGCGCAATGGCAAGGTAGCGATATCCGTGGGTGCTGGGCAAGTTTGGCTGGGATTAAACACAGGGCTGGGGACACCGACCGGGCTTTGCCGGCGGATTTCATCGGAGGCGGGTGGGAGGATCGTCCCCAGGGTGGTCCTATTCGGGTTCGAGTGCCCTCACGCGACGATCTGCGTCAATCCAATCTCACAGACTTTCCATCAACACTCAGCTTCCCGGGTGCCATTAAAAGTGGGTGAGATCTGGATCCTTGGAGAAAGCCTGAATGGGTCGCTGCGTGAGAGCGCCGCCCACTTCAGCGGCCGCAATGTCCCGACAGAAGTAGGCTCTCGGAACAGGGTCCTTCTCCCCTCCGCGTCCTCCGCGGTAAAAGCTCCTCCCAGGATCGGAACCGGGCAGGGCCGGGCTTAGCCGCGAAAAGGCGCAGGATACGCAAAAAAGACGAGGCTCTGAACTCTGCCTGCACCGTTTCAAAGCAGGGCTGTAGTTCTGTAGCGTGGGCCGTATCGGCCCATCCCCCGCCCGGATCGTCCGATACGGACGACGCTACAGAAGACGGGCTGCAAATCTGTAGTGTGGGCCGTATCGGCCCATCCCCGTCCCACCTCTTCGAATAGGCGAGACTCCATTCTTACCCACTTTTAATCACACCCCAGCTTCCCGGTCCTCCAAACGGCCTTTTGACTTTGCACTCCGGCCTTTCTAGGCTGCCGTTATGGACGTCCTGCACGCCCCCTGGCGGATTCAGTATATTCTCTCGCCCAAGCCACCGGCTTCCGAGGTGTCGCTCTTTAGCAGCATCGCGCAGTCAAACGACGACATCGCCCACCACGTGGTTGTTCGGGGTCGCACCTGTTTTGGCATGCTCAACACCTATCCCTACAATGGTGGCCACTTGATGGTGGTCCCCTATCGCCAGGTGTCCGATCTTCCCGAGCTCACCGACGACGAGATGCTCGAGTTGATGCAGATGATCCGCCAGTGCCAGGCGGCGCTGAGGAAGGTGATGAAGCCGGAGGGCTTCAACATCGGGATCAATCTGGGCCGCGTCGCCGGTGCGGGGATCGCTGAACATCTGCATCTTCACATCGTCCCGCGTTGGAGCGGGGACACCAACTTTATGCCGGTGATCGGCTCCACCTCAGTCGTTCCTCAAGCACTCACGGAACTGGCTGCGCAGCTCCGTGTTGCACTCAACTCTTCACTTTGAACGGCGTGCTGTTCCATGCAACGGCGTGGGACGGGCCGAATTGATCCACTCTTTTTTCTATGACCATCGAGACGTTGCATTTCGAAAACGCACGCATTGTGCAGCAGCTGTTCAACAGTGATCCTGAGAACCTCACGGCGCTCGAGTCGACCCTCCGCGTGCGAGCCACGGCGCGGGACGGATTCATCAAGTTAGAGGGGGAGCAGGAAGATGTCATTCTGGCGCGCCAGATGTTTCAAGCCCTCGAGACCTCGCTCAAGAACGGAGCGGTCATCCGCAACCGCGAGTTCGGACAGGCGCTGAACATCGTGGCGAACGAGGGGGTAGACGCGCTGAATCACCTCTACTCCGAGCGCATCGCCGTCTCGAGCCGAAAATCCGCCGTTGCGCCCAAGACGCTCGGTCAGAAAAAATACATCGAAGTGATGCGCGCTCACGACGTGACCTTTGGCGTCGGTCCCGCAGGCACCGGAAAGACTTATCTGGCCGTGGCAATGGCGGTGGCGGCGCTCAAAGAGGAGAAGGTGAGTCGCATTGTCCTTACCCGACCGGCAGTCGAGGCGGGAGAAGCGCTGGGGTTTCTTCCGGGTGACCTTTACGAGAAGATCGATCCCTATCTCCGGCCCCTGCTCGACGCTCTCAACGACATGCTGCCTGCCGAGGATATCACCAAATATCGCGACCGGGGGGTGATCGAGATCGCACCGCTGGCCTACATGCGCGGTCGCACCTTGAATCACGCCTTCATCATTCTCGATGAAGCTCAGAACGCGACGGCTGAGCAGATGCTGATGTTCCTGACGCGACTCGGCTTCAACTCCAAGGCGGTCGTGACCGGGGATCCCACTCAGACCGATCTTCCCTCCCATAAGCGTTCGGGATTGATCGAAGCGCTGCAGGTGTTGAAAACCACCGAGGGCATCGGGATCGTTGAATTCGGTAAACGGGATGTGATTCGCCATGTGCTGGTGCAGCGAATCATCACCGCCTACGAGGATCATCGACGCGACAAAAAATGATCCTCGTCATCCGCAACCGGCAACGAGTTCAGCCTCTCGACACCCGACTTCTCCTGAAGATCACCGCCGAGTTATTAACTGAGTTGATTGGCGTGAGTGAAGTTGAACTCGGTATCGCGCTGGTGGGGTCGCGGGAGATGGCCGCTGTCAATCGCAGCTATCTCCAGCACGAGGGATCCACCGACGTGATCACGTTTGATCACGTCGCACTGCCTGCGATCAAAGGATCTCTTCCCCGCCAGCTTCATGGAGAGCTCTTCATCTGCGTGGAGGAAGCGATGAGATATGCGAAGGAGTTTCGGACGACCTGGCAGCTCGAAGTGGTGCGCTACGTGGTTCACGGAGTGCTTCACCTCCGCGGCTACGACGATCTCCAGGCTAAGCTGCGCCGAGAGATGAAACGGGAAGAAGTTCGACTGCTGAAGCTTCTTGAGAAGCGCTTCAACATCGCTCGA
>JAYTTC010000708.1:0-3568 GCA_043745255.1 Verrucomicrobiales bacterium | reverse complement strand
GCGCACTTGGTCGAGACCCACTTCACCGATCTGGTGAACGCGCGAAAGTTCGAGATCCAATACCGTCGTGCGCTCGCGGACGATCGCCTGGCTGACCTGAAGCGCATCAACCTTCGCCAACCCGCCACCGAGCTCACCGTAGGCCAGCTGCTGCCTCACTGGCGCGCGTTTGCGAGCTCCCGCGGCATCAGCGAGGCAGCACGGCGCGGTTACGAGAACGCACTTCGAGTGATCTGGCAGCGCAGCACCGGCAAAGCGGAAGGGTTCGAGCACGTCTCGCTAGCCGATTACACGCCCGCATTGGTGTTCCGCTTCAAAGAAGCAGTTATCGCCGCTGGCGGCACAGACCAAGACCAGAGCGATTCACGCGTCCAACAGCTGCGGCGCAGCGCCAACAGCGTGCTCCAGCAGGCCAAGGGTATCTTCAGCCGCCGCGCCCTCGAGCACTACCGCCTCGTTGCCAAGCTCAAGCTTCCCGATTTCCTGACTGGCTTCCTCGCATCACCCGGCTTTCCGGACACGACCAAGGAAGAATATCATCTGCCCCCGGACAAAGTGATCGCCTCCACATTCGAAGCGCTGGAGAAAGAACGGCTCATCAATCGCAACCGTTACGTCGCCATCTGGCTGGCCGTGGGCTTTGGGCTGCGAAAGAGCGAGATCGCGGCCGTCCGCGCCGGGTGGTTCCATCGCGTGGGAGATACCGTCCAGCTCGAGCTTCGCGCGACTGTGGTCCCCGGCAAAGTGAGCAAGGAAAAGGAGACCACCAAGAATGGCACCGTCTATCCGCGGATCGATGTCAGCAACGGTGCCTGGGAGAAGCTCGGGTCAATGATTGCCGAGCTCCGGCCCGACGACTACCTAATCCAGTGCCCCACGGCGACAGATCGAGTAGAAGGCGTGTTCCGCCAAATCAGCGTCTGGATGCGCGACCTAGGATGGGGCACCCAAAAGACCATTCACGAGTTCCGAGCGCTCGGAGGGTGCCAGGTTGCGATGAGAGATGGGATTGAAGCAGCAAGCCGTTGGCTGCGCCACAGCAGCATCACCGTCACCCAGCGCCACTACGGCCGCTACCTTCGACCGAAGATCACCAACGCGCCGATCCAGCTGCCCAAGGCCGCCGGGTTCACTCCGCAGATCGTTGGGATCCAGGGATAGACCATGGTTTTCAACTTCCACTGGACGACACATGCCCTTCGGCGTCTAGAACAGCGCAGGCTCACTAAGGACCTGGTCGAGAACACCGTCAAATATCCTAACCAGAAGAGGCGCCAGCGAAAAGGCCTGCATGGAGGATTCGTAGAAAGGTTTGAGAAGACGATCGGCCTTCAAAAATGTGTGGTTGTGGCCGAGGTCAAACGATGCGATATATGGGTGACGACCTGCTTTTGGACGTTATGAAGACCAAGCTACACTCAATCCGGTTCCGGCACTGCGCTTCCCCGGTGGTGGAGTTCGATCCCGCAGCCGAGGCCTGGTATATCCGCATGGGCACGGGCTCAGTAGCCCGCACGATTGAGCTCAACACACAGAGTGTCACAGCGACCTGCGATCTTGATGCCGCAGGGAATGTGATCGGTCTCGAGCTCATCGGCGTGAAGGAATTCTCCATCCGGCAATTGAGGACCATCACGAAGGAAAACGGCCTCGAGCTTCCGCAGCTCAGCAGTGAAAATCTTCGTTTCAAGCCGACTCACCAGCCCGCAACCGAGTGTGTCGCCTGAGTTGACGGTCGATTTTCCGTATCCAAGGGCAATTATTACCCACCCCCAAACGCAAGCGTCTCTGCGGCAATGTTCCCGCCCAGGTTAGCCGCTCCCTCTTAATCAATTGGTTTCCGGTTCGAGTCCGGACCGGGGCACCACTCTCCTTCAACGACTTACATTGAAAACTCCCTATCACTGCAATCGTTTGCTCCTGGTTTTGTCCTCCGAAACTCAGATAGTTTGCAACGGCCGATAGCGGGTTCACGCATAGATATTGACCGTATCCAAATCCGACTTGGATAGCAGTTGGGAATCGATGCCCACCGTCGGGTGCGGTACCACGCGAATACTGAAGCACCTTATCCTCTTCTTCTGATTGTGCAGTAAAATCGCTTGGCATCACTATGCTCATGCTCCCAAGCATGGTGAATGGAAGGGGCGAAACAGCTCTGTTCGGCCAACTAACGGGTCGCGAGGGTTTTCTCTTCTTCGTGGCAGGGTGCCTGAGGTTGAGTGATTACCGCGTTCGGCTAGTTCAGCTAGCTTTTTAAGGTCCTCGTCGATTTTCATCACGCACTGCTTGATTCGGGCAGAGGCTGGAAGTGACTCATCGTCGAAAAGAACGCTCATTTGCACCTTCAGCGCGGCTGCGTAGCCAGTTATGTCCTTCCACTTTTCTTAACGGAGGGAGGATGATCCAGGACGGGAAGAGTGTTGCTTCAGTATTTTTCGCTAGAGGCTGCAGTGTGCGTGATGAGGACGTTGTCTTCGGGTTAACCAATCGGCCTCGCACTCGAACGGTGATTCACTTCCAACATGAGACATCGAAAGGGTGAAATCGTGATCGGATTGAAAAGTCGGGTGGGCATCTTCCCAAACTTTGGCAGGCAAATTATTCTGACTACTTCAACCGTTAGCCAAGGGATCGACGGAACGACATTGGAGTCGATGCCGGATCCCGAGTCCGGCCTGGTCAGATACGAGTCCTATCCCTGGTTCCTTCACGTAGATTGCAGTGTGTCTGGTCTGGGACTGTTGCTCGGTTCTGTATGGTGGGGGAGTCACACTTACCGTTTACTCATGCCGGGTGGGCCGTTTTTGCCCGAGCAGCCAATGGACAAGACTCTGGTGACTGGGGAGAGCTCGTTTCTTCGTGTGACCGCCACCGGAACTCCTCGCCACGCGGACTACACCCTGGAGCCCCTGGCATACCAGTGGCTCCAGGAAGCAATTCCCCATCGAAGGTCAGACCTACTCTTCCCTGGCCCTAACCTCGGTGACTGCGAATCACGCTGGGAACTAGCAGGTAACGGTGACGGATAGCGAACAGTCTGTGACGAGCTCCGTCGCACGAGTAGTCGTGAATTCGAAGGAAGTGCGTCCGTTCCTGATTATCAGACCTGGGCTCGAGGGTCGGAGTCTGCAAGGCGAGAGTCCGATCTGGGCGCTTCATGGAGAACCGGGTCGCTACTATGTGGTGGAGTCGTCCACCAATCTGGTCGACTGGCAGTGGCAATCTGTGATTCCGGTCAGTCCTCTTGCAGCGGAACGGCTCACGGTCACCGCGAATTTGTGGTCCCAACCCCTTCCTTTCCTTCGCACATTCGAGTGCGAAAGGAGCCATTCGAGTTTCAGGTGGAGATGGCTTGGACAGCCATGTTCATGCGGGCACGGCGGATGGAGCCTGTGGACAGTGGTCGGTCAGCAGTATTGTGGATCCTTCAATACGCCAAGGAAAGTTGGGGAAGGGACACACGTTTGCGTGCGGACCTCTAGGACATGCCGACCGCCGTGGACCACGGAGTTCGGGCGAACCCCGTTCGTGGAAGCGAAGGCTGCGGCAGGACGAGAACACCATC
>JAYTTC010000707.1:0-3570 GCA_043745255.1 Verrucomicrobiales bacterium | reverse complement strand
TCCGGAAAATCATCCGCGTTTCGATCGAGATGTGCATCGACATTGTTGCCGCGGATCTCGTTCTCCCCTGCCGCAATCCAGCCCAGAGGCGATGCGTTGGTATCCAGTGCCGAGAGTGTCACTCGACTGCGCGAAACAAACGGTGGCTGACGGGTAGTAGGCAGCGAATACGTCGGAGCGAGGGGCGCTGGGCTCCGATTCGTGTAAACCAGATAGGTGGCGTCTTGGAGGTACAGAGTCTGACACTGGCGCACGAGTAGTTCGCCGCTCCGGGCGTCGACCAGCGCTCGATACCGTTCCCCTCCTGCGGACCGAGTGAGCTCGATATTCCAGCAAAGCGCCACGCCGTCTCGTTTCATCGGCAGCCAGGCGAGCGAGGCCACGATAATTCCAGGGAACTGATGGGTCTGAAAACGCTGGCCAAGCTGGGCACCCTGGGGCTGGAGCTGTAGGGAGAAAATCTCCCCAATCTCCACGGGCTCACCCAGACTCTCTGCGGCAGTCCGGATCGCCTGGAGGACGCTGACAGGAGGATTGGCCAGCAAGGCCAGTCCCCGAGGATCCCAACGCTGGGTCAGCTCCTCCACGCCCGGAAGAAACGTGCTGGAGAGGGCCAGGAGCTCGCGATTCCGAGTGAGGTGCCCAATCAAGACCGACTCAAAGACCGGGATTCCGTGAGAACGCTGCGCCCAAACCACGGTCCGCAATCCGTTGCGTAAACCAACATCGTCCCGCAGCGGCACCTGCTCAGCCAGCACCTCGGATCCGTGACCATACAGATCCGCATGCTCCGATAAAAATCCCTTCACGGCACGATAAGGATCGTCCGCGGCGAGGGCCTGCAACGAGAGGGGCGAGACCGCTTTTCCGAGCCCTTCCGGCCCGGTGAGGCAGCCGTCCAAGCAGCGAATGTAGGAGGGCGTCTGCCGAATGGGATCATAGTCGATCCGCACCGAGGGAAGCTGCGCACGGAGTCGCCGCTCCGCCGCAGGCTGGCCGGCATGAGGAGAGACTCGTACTCCGACCTGAAGCGACTCACGTCGGTCGATCGGCGGAAGGGATTCGGATTGCCAAAAGGCTGCGACTCGCAGCTCTGATAGGAGCCCGAGGGTCAGAAAGATAACCCGAACAAGGCGAGGGGCGATTAAATCTCTGGAACAGTAAAAAAACATGGAGTAATCCCCGTCGACCGGGCTTCGACGGGACGCTTCATATCTCTCCCCAACACCCTGTGATGTCAAATTCTAGTACGATCTCACGGAGGAAGAGCACCATTTAATGAACAGCGCCTGCAATGCGTCAAGCTGCATGGGCTTGGAAAGATAGTCGTCCATTCCTGCAGCGAGACAGCGCTCTCGGTCTCCCGGCATCACATTGGCCGTGAGTGCGATGATCGGCACTCTCGTCCTTCCTGAGACAGATCTGCGCTCGCCCTGGCGTATCTCCTGAGTCGCGGCAAATCCGTCGATATCTGGCATCTGGCAGTCCATCAGGATCAGGTCGTAGCAATTCTTCTGAACCAGAGCGATGGCCTCACGCCCCGAACTCGCGACGTCGGGTTCACAGCCCAAGCGCTTCAGAAACCGAATACCGAGGAACTGGTTGATCGAATTATCGTCTACTAGCAGTACCTTCCTGGCCCTCACAGGCACGCTCTCTTCGGTCGGCTGGACCGAACGGGACTCTAGAGTTACGATCTCCGATTCTTCAACCAAACCAAACGCGGGTCGAGCCTCCACGCCGCGCGTCGATCGGGGAGATCGACGAGATCGCCCCACCGCTGCGAGGAGCGCTTTGAGGAGCAGGCGCGGACGCACCACCGGTCTCACCAAGCACACCGCGGACTTCAGGGATTCAGGGAGACGTTTTTCAGCTCTGTCTCTCGCCCCACGCAGAACAATACCCTCTGCCTGGCGCTCAGGGCCTGCCCAGTGAGAAAAAGAGGCGAAGAACTCTTCCACAGACAGGGTGGAGTCCTGGGCAAGATCCGCGATGACGATCGAGTAAGGATATCCGGAATGAGCGCCCGTGCGAATCGCCTCCATCGCCTCAGATCGCGACTGAGCCGCGGTAGAATCGATGCCCCAGGTCCCAAGCATTCCACACAGCACCGAACGATCGAGGTCATTCTGCACGACCACCAGCACGCGTTCGCTTCCCGCCAGAGATTGGATCTCAGCCTCCATCGGAGAGCCAACGGCATCGGCTGCGGGTCGCAACGGCACCGAGAACGAAAAGGTAGACCCCTTCCCAACTTGGCTGATCACGTTCATGTTGCCTCCCATCAACTCAACCAGCCGCTTGCTGATAGCCAATCCTAATCCGGTTCCTCCGAAACGCCGTGCCATCGAGGAATCCGCTTGCGTGAATTTCTGGAAGAGTCGCTCCTGATTTTCGGGAGCAATTCCGATTCCGGAATCAGATACAGCACAATTCAATAGGCCCGGCTGGTCAGCCTGAGGGGGCGGAGTCCATTGAATACTGACTCTCACATTCCCGCGCTCGGTAAACTTGACTGCATTTCCGAGAAGATTCAGGACCACTTGACGAAACCGACAGGAATCCCCCAATACCGCGGGCGGCAAGAGACCGCGCAGTTCTAGTGCGAGACCTACGTTTTTCTGTTCCGCCGCCGCTGAAAGAAGCTCCGCCGCCTCACCGGCGGTCTGCATGGGATCAAACGGTGCTGACTCCAGCTCCAAGCGACCGGCTTCAATTTTAGAGAAATCCAGGATATCGTTGATGATGGTCAACAGGGCGTTGGCTGAAGCACTCAGAGTATTAGCGAGCTCCCGCTGGTCTGCATCCAGCGGCGTGTCTATCAGGAGGTGAACAAACCCGAGGACACCATTCATCGGCGTCCGAATTTCGTGGCTCATGGTCGCCAAAAACTCCGACTTGGCCTGACTCGCCTCCAGCGCTGTCTGGTAAGCCTGGAAAAGATCTGCATCGGCCTTGCGGCGTTCGCTGATATCCCGCACGAAGGCACATAAACAACGAGTGCCCTGGTATTGGAAAGGAGTGATCACCAGCTCCACGTCCACCTTGGCAGCGTCGCGCCCCCGAGCCACCGCCTCACGGGGTCGACGCCGGCGGCTCGCTTGCGCGTAGGGCATGGGGCATCCCTTGGGAACAGTGAAAGGGCCCTCCGCGTCCTCGAACAGGAAAAGTTCGCTGAACTGACGTCCCACCGCCTCCGCAGCCGTGAAGCCCCAGAGGCTTTCGGCGCGATGATTCCATCCCGTGACCCTCCCATCGATTGTGAAGGTGATGATCGCGTCCAGTGACGATTCAACGATAGCCCGAGTGTACTCCTCGCTGGTAGCAAGCCGCTGCTTGGCCTCGTTTGCCAAATCCAGTGCCTGCTTGAGCTCCAAGGTGCGATCCTGAACAGAACGTTCCAACATGCTCTGATGTCCTTGAATCTGATTCGCCATCTGAGCGAAGGCCTGCGTCAATTGCCCCATCTCATCCTGGCTGCGGGTACCGATGAGAGTAATCGGTGCTTTCGGATCGTTTGCAAGCGATCGGGCGGAGTGGGTGAGAGCCGTCACGGGACCCGTGATCTTC
>JAYTTC010000706.1:0-13470 GCA_043745255.1 Verrucomicrobiales bacterium | reverse complement strand
TGCCCCACAGAACACGCACAGGACGACCAAGCCATACGTATAGAGATACCAGTTTAGCAGCGGCAGAGTTCCGCGAACGTGATAGTCGAACACTGCGGGATTCAACGCCAGTCGAACAAAGGCCACCGCAAGAAGTGCGACGCCGACTCGGCGGAGACCTAGATGAGTCACGCGATGGAAAAGCCACAACAGCGCGACTCCTTCCAACGCCCACCCCACAGTCAGCCACTGCCGACTGAACTGAATAGGGAAGACCAGCGTGAGAAACAGCAACGCGACTCCGCCGAACCAAGCGATTTGCCGGTTGCGCTCTGGATGATCGCTGCCCAACTGACGAAGACGCATCGCCAGACTCCCCAGAGCGGGGAGGGAAAAGAGAAGAGGCAGCAGGCCCATGAAAGGATTGGGATAGGCCTGCTTGACCAAAGGATAGACTAGGAGGAAATGTGCAGGCCATGAGAGTGCCGAGGCAACCCAGGCCAGCGACCTCCGATCGAATCGCTCTCGGAACAGGAAGGCGTATCCCGCGAACAGCAGCGCAAACCCGAGGTACCACAGAAGCGGAACCACCGCATTCCCCTCCGGATCAAAATTTCTAGAATGCCAGGCGTATTCCATCAGAACGACACAGCCCAGAGTCACCAGAACCACCGCATCGGCGACCAGAGCACGGGCCACCCCCAGCAACAGAAGAGCGAACAAGAGTCCAAGTCCGAATACGGGCGATGGATTCGGAATGGACATTCGGGCCGTGGCCAGGATGAGGAGGAGGAAGGGGAATGCGACCGACAGACTGGTGAGATGCTTGGCAAGGAACGGCACGCCTGAGATATCGAAGGGAGACCGCCCTCCCTGATCCACCGGAAAAGGCTTCGGCAGCCAGCCACGGGCGAGGGCCACACAAACGCCGAAGAAGAAAAGTCCGAAAACCGCAACCATCATAAGGAACCCATCGATGCTTCCGGTCCCGCTGGGAAGTTTCATCAACCACAGGGCGGCTGAAGCGAGGCTGAGCAAAAGCGCGACGAGTATTGCCGCAAGCGACGCGGAGAGGACTGCTAACCCGACCGCGAGCGCGTCGATGATGAGAACCACCGGCCAGAGCACCCAACTCACCGTGGAGAGTGTGGTGAGCGGGACCATGACCAGCACCAGCGCAAGCAAGGGAAAGAGGTTCGCCCACCAGAGGGGAGAAGCCCCGGGGCGCAGTCGCTGCAGCAAGAGCGGGAACAACGAGTGCAGCAGGCCAAAAACGAAATACATTCCCAAGGCCCAGTTCAAGAGATCGGGCCCCAGGTGAAATGAGGTCCAGAGCGCAAGCAGCCCAAACACCGCTCCGCCTCCCACCAGCTGCAGCCAGGCCGCTCGCATGTCGAGAAGCACCAGAGCGAGAAGGCAAAGATCGGCGCCGAGTGCGAAGGCAAAGAGGACGCCTGGCTCAGAGGTCAGCGTTCCGGAGCTGATGAGATAAAAATTGAACCCAACGGTGAGCATTGAAAGTCCGCCGACCGCCATCGAAGACCATTGCTCGATCTGACCGCGGCGCACCGCCAGCGCCTTGCCTGCAAGAAACAACGCATTGCATCCGACGAACACACCCAGTGCGATGTAGATTTTTGGAGCGCTGAAATGGGTCGCCACCCAGCCCACCTGCATCAGCCCGGTACAGCCCGCCGCGAGCAGGGTGAGGAAATACCAGCGACGATTGAGAACCACTGCAATCAGCCCGGCATCGAGCAAGGCCACGTATCCAAACAGTCCAAGCGGATTGTCCTGTCCGGTATTGAGAATCACCGGCGTGATGAACCCTCCCAGGATTCCAAGAATGGCCACTATCATGGCATCCATCCTCACCGCCAGAACGAACGCCGTGGCGGTGATCAAGGTCATCAGGCAAAAGGTAGGAAGCACGTCGAAGAAAGGAAAATGATAGATCGCGCGACAGGAAAACGTGACCGCGTAGAGACTGACGACACCGGTGGCGGAGAGCGTGTGCGACATTAAGCGATAGGCTTTACGCTTGATGAGGATCCCTCCTACCACCAAGCCGAGGCCAATCAAGAAACCAATCGCGACCCGCAGCTCTGGGGAAATGAGGTCTCGGTCAAAGGAATACTTCACCCCAAAAGCCACGGCCAGAAACAGCCCAAGTCCGCCCAGCCACAGGAACAACTTCGCACCCATGAAGTGCTCCCAGTTGATTACAGGGAGTGACGCCGGAAGCCTCTCGGGAGCCTTGACCGGATTTGGGGCCACCGGACGCGGTGTCATGGCGGGGGACGGCACCGGGCGTGGCGGAGGCAGCGGCGGAGGCACAATCTCCCTCTGCGGCGGCTCAACAATCTCCCTTGCCACCTCCGCCACGACAGGCGGCACCACAGGACGGCCTTCCCGGGAGGGATGAGAGGGAGAAGTAGGCTCGGGGACGCGCGCCGCTTCAGCGGCGGGAGTCGGGACATCGGCTTGGGTCTCGGGACCGGTGCTCTGCTGTCTCAATTCGAGACGCAACAGATGAATCTGTGATTCGAGCGCTTCGCAACGTTCCAGAGCACGGCGGGCTCTCACCAGCGCGAGCCAAGGCACCCCCAACGCCGCGACTATCAACGAAAGACCGAACAGGACCAAGAGAGCTTCCATAAATGACTAGAAAGGGTCGAACCGCTGAACAGCAACTTCAATGTCGTCGGAAAACAGCTTCAGCTCAAGAGCGGTATTCCGGATAAAACTCGGCGACGTCGCGGAAAGCCGTGTGAGCCCCTGCTGAGAGGAAAATGCCAAATCGACAGGCTCCGTTCTCGTGATACAGTGATCCGACATCCAGACGTTCCATGGCTAAGCCGAATCATAAATCTCAGTCGTCCAGCGCGAAATACCCCCATGTCACGGTGGCGTTCTACGGGCCGGATGATTCCGTGGCGACGTTGGCGATCGCCGGTGTTATCCCTCGCCCAGGCACTCCGCCCACGGTGATCGCAAAGTGGCCTTCCCAAGGGCTAGATGTGCGCGAAGATCCCGTGATCACGCATCAAATCGTTTCCTGGATTCAATCCCATGGGGTTCGGCACTCAACCGTCGCGGAAGAAATCATGGGTTGCCCGCACGAAGCGGGAGTCGACTATCCGGAGGGGGAATTCTGCCCACTTTGCCTCTACTGGAAAACCCGACGCCGCTTTCCCAAGACCTGAGGGCGATCCAAATGGGGTTTGCCACTGCCCCTGGATTCTTCTAATCATCCCCTCCCCGGTTTACCGGGAATAACCATGAGACCCGACGTCGAGATCTACGATACGACCCTGCGCGATGGCAGCCAGGGCGAAGGCATTAACTTTTCCGTGGTGGACAAGTTGCGAATTGCCGAAAGGCTCGATGGCTTCGGAGTTCATTACATCGAGGGCGGCTGGCCTGGGTCCAATCCCAAGGACATCGAGTTCTTCGCCCAAGCCCGTCGTAAGAAATTCAAGAACGCGCGCCTCGCCGCCTTTGGATCAACCCGCCGGAAGGGCGTTCCTGTCGAAAAAGACGAGCAAGTGCGGCTTCTACTCGACGCTGAAACCCCGGTGGTGACGATCTTCGGGAAGACTTGGCTTCTCCACGTCAAAGAAGTTCTGCGCACCACCCCGGATGAGAACTTGGCGATGATCGCCGACACCATTCGCCATCTCAAGAAACACGGTAAGTTCGTGGTCTACGACGGAGAGCATTCGTTCGACGGATACAAGGACGATCCCGATTACGCTCTCGCGACCTGGCGAGCCGCCGAAGAGGCCGGGGCGGACATCGTCTGCCTTTGCGACACCAATGGCGGATGCCTATCCACGGAAGTGGGACGCATCACGCAAACGGTGCGAAGCAAGCTCGCCGTCCGGCTAGGCATTCACACTCACGACGACATCGGCCTCGGCGTGGCCAACGCTCTCGCCGCTCTCGACGTGGGTGCGTCCCATGTGCAGGGAACGATCAATGGCTATGGGGAGCGCACCGGAAACTGCAATCTGACCAGCGTGATTCCGTGTGTCGCGCTCAAGATGAAGCGCACCAGTGTGCCAGCCGCTTCGATTCGCAAGCTAAAGGATCTCTCTCAATTCGTGGATGAGATCGCCAACATTCGTCACCACCCGCGCGCTCCGTGGGTAGGCACCACCGCCTTCGCTCACAAGGGCGGCATGCACGTCAATGCGGTGCAGAAAATCGCACACAGTTTTGAGCATATCAACCCCGAGGTGGTGGGGAACCAGCGTCGCGTGCTGGTCAGCGACCTCGCCGGCCGAAGCAACATTCTGATGAAGGCCCAAGAGCTTGGATTCGCTCTCGACAACGACACCCCCGAGTTGAAGTCGATCCTGACTCGGATCAAGGAACTGGAGCACGAAGGCTTCGAATTCGAGGCGGCCGAGGGATCACTCGCACTCCTGATCGGAAGGGCTATGTCGCATCGCAGCCTCCCCTTCCGAGTGGATGGATATCACGTTTCGATGCGGGGGAACGGATCGGCGTCGGTTTGCGAGGCCACCATCAAGGTCCAGGTGGACGGCAAGTCCGCCCATACGGTGGCGGAGGGAGACGGTCCGGTGAACGCCCTCGATGCGGCGTTGCGCGCAGCTCTGAGCCGGTTCTTCCCCGAGCTCGAGAAGGTCCGCCTCACTGACTACAAAGTTCGCATTCTGGATTCCGGCACGGGAACCGCGGCAAAAACGCGCGTATTGATCGAATCTACCGATGGCAAGCGGAGCTGGGGTACGGTGGGTGTCAGCAGCAATATCATCGAGGCGAGCCTCCAGGCGCTGGTCGACAGCATGGAATACTGTCTGTTGAAGAAATAGCCCCCGGCGTTCGCGCCCCACTGAATACAATTTGCTTTCTATGGCTGAGATTTCCAAAGCGTACGAACCCCAGGCGGTGGAGGAGAAATGGTACCAGTTCTGGCTGGACCACCAGTGCTTCCATGCGGATCCGGCGTCGACCAAGCCGGCGTTCTCCATCGTCATCCCTCCGCCCAATGTTACCGGCATGCTGACTCTGGGTCATGTGCTGAACAACACGATTCAGGATATTCTCGCTCGACGGGCGCGAATGCTTGGATGCGAGGTGCTGTGGCTGCCGGGCACCGATCACGCCGGCATCGCCACGCAGACCGTGGTCGAGCGCACGCTAAAAAAGCAGGGCCTGATCAAACATCGCAACGATCTCGGGCGCGACGTCTTCCTTGAGAAGGTCTGGGAGTGGAAGGAGAAACATGGCGGGATCATCATTGAGCAGCTCAAGAAGCTGGGCGCGTCCTGCGATTGGTCGCGCGAGCGTTTCACCATGGATACGGCCTACTCCAAGGCGGTCGCCGAGGTGTTCGTGGATCTCTACAACAAAGGGCTGATCTACCGCGGCAAACGAATGGTGAATTGGTGCCCCGCCTCACAGACCGCGCTCTCCGATGAAGAGGTGGAGATGAAAGACCAGCAAGGACTACTCTACTATTTCAAAGTCGAGGTGGCCGAAGAACCCGGCACCTTCCTGACCATCGCGACCACTCGTCCCGAGACCATTCCAGGAGATACCGCGGTGGCGGTGAATCCCAGCGATCCGCGCTACGCAAAATACATAGGCAAACATGTGCTTCGTCCCCTGCCCTCCGAATTCCCCCGGGATCAGAAGCAGATCCCGATCGTGGGCGATGATCACGTCGACTTCGAGTTCGGCACCGGCGTTCTGAAAGTGACTCCGGCGCACGATCGCGCGGATTTTGACATCGGACAGCGACACCACCTGGCGGTAATCGAAGTGATCAATGCCGATGGCTCGATGAATGCGCTCGCGGGGCAGGAGCTGGCCGGGCTCGACCGGTTTGCGGCGCGAAAAACGGCGGTGGAATCGCTTCGGAATCTCGGCCTGCTGGAGAAGGAGGAGCCTTACAAGAACAAGATCGGATTCAGCCAGCGCGCGGATGTGCCGATCGAGCCTCGGCTCTCCGAGCAGTGGTTCCTGAAGTACCCGAGCCTTCAGCAGGCTCGCGAGGTGGTGGCCTGCGGGCAGATGAAGTTTTATCCGGAACGTTGGGCGAAGGTGTATGACCACTGGTTGGAAAATATCCAGGACTGGTGCATTAGCCGACAGCTCTGGTGGGGACATCAGATTCCGGTTTGGTACCGCGAGCAGATCGGGAAACAGGAGATTCACTGCAGCATCACGCCTCCAACGGAACCGGGCTGGACCCAGGATCCGGACGTGCTCGATACCTGGTTTAGCTCCTGGCTCTGGGCCTACGAGACGATGGATCCGCCCACGCGTAAGAAGTTTTACCCGACCAGCGTGCTGGTGACCGGCCCGGACATTATCTTTTTCTGGGTTGCTCGAATGATTTTTGCGGGTTTCGAATACATGCACGACCTCCCGTTTCGTGAGGTGTATTACACCGGTATCATCCGCGACAAGCAGGGGCGTAAAATGTCGAAGAGCCTCGGCAACTCACCCAATCCGCTGGATCTGATCGCGACGTTTGGTGCCGACGCGCTCCGGTTCGGAGTGATGCGTTCCGCGCCGCTCGGACAGGATATTCTTTTTGATGAGCAGAACGTGGAGTTGGGCCGCAACTTCGCCAATAAGCTCTGGAACGCTTGCCGCTTCCGCCAGATGCAAGGTGGCGAAGCCGAGGGAGAGATTGAGGCACGTCTCCTCACCAGCGAGGACAAGTGGATTCTTCTCAAGCTAAACACGGCGCTTCAGGAACTGGAAACTGCGTTCCGGGAATACAACTTCAGCCAGGCCACACAGACGCTCTATCGCTTCTTCTGGAGCGAATACTGCGACTGGTATGTCGAATCCTCCAAGGCCGTGTTCTACGGCGGGAACGAGCCGAAAAAGGCTCACAAGTTGGCAGTGATCGACTTCATCCTCGGGCACACTCTGAGAATGTTCCACCCCTTCATGCCCTTCATCACGGAGGAGCTCTGGCATGCGATGGGTTATACGACGGAGATGCCGGAAGCCCAGGGTGGCACCACGATCATGACGGCCGCTTGGCCGAAACCTTTCGATGCAGACTTCCGGGATCACTATGGTTTGGACGACTGCTACCTCGAGTCGGTCGATGCCAAGTTTGACCTGGTAACTCAGGGTCGCAACCTGCGTCGCACCTCCAATATCTCGGCGTCGAAGAAGGTGAAGTTTATCTGCAAGCCGAAGCAGGATTTTTCAGCGCAAGAGATCGAAATCTTCAAGATACTTCTCAACGCTGAAGCGTTCGAAATCGATCCAGAATATCAATCCGGCAAAGGCGTGGTTACCGTGAGCACCGGAATTGCTGAGCTTTACCTCCCGTTGGAGGGCTTGGTCGATACGGCAGCGGAATCCGCAAGGATCACCAAGGATATTGAAAAAATCCGGGCGGAGATCCTGAAAGTAGAAGAGAAACTCGCCAATCCGGCGTTCGCTCAGAAAGTTCCGCCCGCGGTGCTGGCCGAGCATGAGAAACGGCTCTTAGACTGGCAGTCCAAGCTGGCGCACGCGCAGGCCGCTCTCGAAGCGCTTGTTTGAGCGGATCGGGTCACCCTCCGGCGCCGATCTCACAGCCCACTGGAGTCCTCATTCCATCTTGGTAACCGCGTGCTCTCGCGCGGTTACTTCTGCCGCCTGATGACGTTCTCAAACACTTCCCGTCACAGCCTGGTGACCCGGCACCGTGCGTAGCTTGGTGAAAGCGATGAACGCCGCCGCGAGAGCGATTCCCCCGCAGAGGAAGTAAGGTAGGGGCGCTGACTGCGCATACAGAGTGGTAGCGAACAAGGGTCCGAAAATACGCGCGAGCGATCCAAAACTCTGAGCGACGCCCAGATTGGCACCCTGCTCATCTGACGAGGAGCAACTGGAGATCAACCCCATGGTGGGCGCGCGATTGATGCCCGATCCTGCCGCGAAAAGCCCCAATCCCAACAGCAAGCTTCCTAAACCACTGGCCAGTGGGATCATCACTAGGCTGAGCGCCACCACCACTAAGCTCATCCAGATCAACTTGGTTTCTCCGAATTTTTTCACCAACCGTCCGATTGCACCACCCTGAATGAACGCTGCCATGATCCCGCAGTAGGCGAAGAGATAACCGACACGAGTTTCATCGAAGAAAAACCGGGGAGCCTGGAGCAGGTCGGGAAAAGCGTTCTCGAGCAGCATTCGATTCACATGAACTGAGGCATCGCCCTGAGGCAAGGCCGCCATTGCCTGGGTCAGTTCAGGAGACAGCGTCACTTGCTCAAAGGCCTTCGCGTCGTAAAAGCCGGGCGTCTTCAACAATTGGTTCAAACCTTCAAGCACCGCGCGGTGATTGTTCGGGTCGGATGGCAACTCAATCTTCTGATGCACCATGAGGCCGCGCAGATGCTGCGAGACGGGTGTGGTGCCGACCGTTATGGTGTTCACCAACCGAGGCACGTCCTTGAGGTTGTGCTCGTGAATCTTGGTCGAACCTAAGAGGAGAGGAAGAGTGGTTTCGAAACAGGTGAAACAGAAGGTCGCCAGGAAAAACAGAACAATCAAGAGCGCGAGACGCGGCTGGGAGAGAGTGTGTTTCCATTGAACAAACTTAGGACGAGCCACCGAAGATCCCGCTCCCGCTTTCCGACTCTCCACCAGGATAACGCAGCCCAGGAGAAAATTTCCGGCGCAGAACGCAGCGGCCACCCAGCCAGGGCCGGGCAATCCCCAAATGCGCGCGGCGAAAGACCCCAGGGCAGGCCCCAGGATGAACCCGAGTCCGAAGGCCATTCCAATCATCCCCATTCCTTTGGAGCGATTCTCAACCGTGGTGATGTCCGCAATGTACGCGGAAGCCACCGAGAGATTGGCACCGCAAATCCCGGCCGCCACCCGGGATATGACCAAAATCCAAAGTCCGGTGGAGCCCTGCATCGAGGAGGCCACCGCGAAGAGAGCATAGGAGAGGGCGGATCCGGCATTACTCACCAGCAGCACCGGTCGCCGCCCAATTCGATCGGAAAGGCGACCCCACCACGGCGAGAAGAAGAACTGCATCGCGGAAAACGAGCTGATGACCAAACCGATCCCAAGGCCTTCCGCACCGAAACGTTCGCTGTAGCGCGGAAGCATCGGCATCACGATGCCGAAGCCGATCAGATCGATAAAGACGGTCAGGAAGATGATGAGCAACGACGGCTTTTTCATGAACAGTATCCGCAAGCCCTACCGCTCCGGTTGATTCCCGGAGTCATCGCCCACATTGAAGGCAGCAGTGGCACAGCGGCGCACAGTCTCCGAATCGCTTGCCTCAACGTCAAGCGGGTGAATCATCTCACTTCCCCCCACTCCCGATAACCCTAGGACCGGCGCTAATTTTGAAGTGACAAACCCCGCGGCATCCGCTCTTCATAGGGAATTCAAATGTAACAGGGTCATGCCCGTGGCTACCGGGTCCTCTCCAAGCGAATTGGAAAGAACGCGGATTACGGCAGCGCGAGGGGCATGTGGGTTGCCCAAGGATGCCGTGTTATGCAAGCGAAGGGACCGTTACCAGAATCGTTCAGCCTGCGGATGTCCGACCTACTGCTGGTTACCGGCAGTCATGAGGATGCTGCGCTATGGGTGCGGCAACTGGAACAATCAGGCTGGCAGGGGCGTGCGGACGTCCTGACCGATGCGGCGGAGATCTATCAGCGCTGCCAGGGACACATCTATCACGCCATTCTCCTCGATCAATCTCATCCGCTGATTACTTCCCGTCTTACCTCCGAGCTCCTACGAAGGCTCGATGGGCATCCCCCTGTCATTCTCATCACTGACGCACCCGGTGAGATGAGTGCCCTGGAATGTCTAGCGCAGGGTGCCTTTGACTACGTCTTTCGGTCCTGCATCAGCCGATTGCCTGCGGCGACTCAGCGGGCGGTGGAAGCAACCGATCTACGGGAGAATCTCGCCGGTGCTGATGATCAGATGCGCGAGTCGGATCACCGTTTTCAGGCTTTAACCGAAATTGTCAGCGTCGGCGTCGCGGTGGAGGGAGCGGACGGAATTTTGCACGCCAACCAAGCTCTGGCATTTCTACTGAACGCCTCCAGCCCACTTGATCTGCTGGGACGCAGCCTAGTCTCCTATGTTCCGACCGAATACCAATCCGCTCTACAGGAAAAGTTGCGCACCGCGACGTCCAACCACGATCCGCTGTATCTCGATCTTCGATTGATTACCCTGGATGGAAGTCCAGCGGAAGTTCGGCTGACGGCGATCGACATCGGATTCCACGGTCAACCCGCGCGCTTGTTCGTTGTAAACGACCGCAGGGAACATCGTCGATCCGAGGCTGCCATTGCGAATCTGGCCGCCTTCGCGCAGGAGAATCCAAATCCGATTCTAATGTTCGCGACCGACGGGCGACTGATCTACTACAACGAAGCGGCGCTCGAGATGTCGCGTTCTCTGGGCCGGGAGCATCCCACCGCTTGCGTCCCGCCGCAGGCTCCAGGGATTCTGCAAACCTGCCTATTAACGGGAGAAAAACGACTCCGGATCAACTGGGTTCAGAACAAACGTACGTTTTCGTGGTCCTTCTTCCCGCATGTAGCGAGTGGCGTAGTGCATGCCTTCGTGGTGGAAATGACCGAGCAGGTCGCCCTTGAAAATCAATTGCGCCACTCCCAACGCCTCGAAGCGATTGGGCGACTGGCAGGAGGTGTGGCTCATGAGTTTAACAATCTGCTGAGCGTGATCCAGGGACAGGCGAAGATGGTCTGCGAGTCCCATGAACTCTCGCCCCGCAGCCGCGAGTCGATGCAACAACTGCTCTACGCGACAGAGCGAGCGGGACAGATCACTCACCAACTGCAAACTTTCAGTCGGCGGAACCAAATCAAACTAGCCCCCCTCGATCTGAACAGCCTAGTGAGCGATCTGGCGGCACTGTTGACCAAGACGCTAGGCGATGATATCCGCCTGGAGCTGCATCTCGATGCTGACCTTCCCGCCACTCTGGCCGACCGACCTCTGGTGGAGCAGGTCCTCCTCAACCTCGCCGTTCGTGCCAGGGATTCAATGCCGAACGGCGGCGAGCTCATCCTGGGAACCTCGCTCGCGGAATTTCCCCCTGACCGACCCATGCGTCACCCTGAGGGTCGGCACGGGAGATTCATAAAGATCACCGTGGCAGACAATGGCCATGGGTTGGATCCTCGTTTGCTGCCGTACGTGTTTGAACCTTTTTTTGGAAGCGAGAAAGACAGGGAAGACGGAGCAAACGGACTCGCACTCTCCACGGCCTATGGCATCGTGAAGCAACATCAGGGCTGGATTGAACTCACGAGCCAGCCTACCTCCGGGTCCTGTTTCACGGTCTACCTGCCGGTAGACGCGCCCGTGGTCAGCACGGATCTGCCTCCTACTCCGCAAATGCCCGCTCCTGCTGGTCCGCAAACGCTTTTGCTGGTGGAGGACGATCCCGCGGTGCGATGGACCCTGAAGAGCATGCTCGAGCATGCTGGCTACCGTGTGCTGGAAGCGGGAAATCCACTGGAAGCCTTGGCGGTCTGGCGGGAGCGACAGTCCGAGATCGATATCCTCTTGACCGACGTGGTGATGCCGACAGGCATCACCGGACAAGAGCTGGCGCAGCACTTGTCTCAAGCTCGACCGGGGCTGAAAGTCATCTTCACCAGCGGATACTGTATCGACAGCCTGTCTCGAGGAACTCCACTCGAGGCGGGGGTAAATTTTCTACAAAAGCCCTTCGACGCACGCGCTTTCACCCTCGCCCTCCAGCAACAAGAGGTCAACCAGAGGGCTCGGTGAGCTCATAGACGAGGATCAAGCGGCTTCACGGGAGCTTCAAACGACCGCACGCCCTTGGCTTGAGTCTTGCGACGAAACACCTTGTCGCCACAGGTGACGAACAATTCGTCGAAGTTCGCTCCGCCCAACACGACATTTGAGAGCCAGGCGTTTTGCGGCTTTGGGATGATCCCATTGACTCGGCCCGCTTGATCGCAGAACTGAAGCCCCATGGAAGTGGCCACGTAGAGGCGCCCGAGGGTATCGACCGTCATTCCGTCCGCCCCACTCTCGGTTCGTCCGTCCACCAAGTGCAGATGGTGATAGGGCTGTCTGTTCGACAGAGTGCCGTCGATCTGGACTTGAAACGAATAAACAAATTGTCCGGCAGTATCCGCGACCAGGAGCAGGCTTTGATCAGGACTCAACAAGACGCCGTTGGGTCGAGTGATTCCGGTATCGACGACTTGCTTCTCCCCGCTGGGGAGGATCAGCCACACCTTCTTCTCTGACGGCTCGGTGACATACATCCTGCCGTGCTGATCAATCGCGATGTCGTTCCCGTCGATTCCTTCGGCAACGACAGATTCCTTCGCCAGGGCATCATACGCTACCACCCGTTTGCTCGCGGTCTGGCAAGCATAGAGCCGCCCATCGGGACCGAACATCAACCCGTTCGCTTTGGAGCTATCGGCAACAAAGAGGATAGGCCTGCCATCGGCACCCACCTTGTAAATGCGACTTGCGGGAATGTCGGTGAAGAAGACCTCTCCCCTGGCATTTACTGCGGGTCCCTCGGTGAACTTAAATCCCCCGCTCACTAACTGCCAATCCTGTCCGGGAATCAAAACCTCCATGACGGGTTGTTGATGATTGGAGGGTTTGGCAATCGGGTTCGGATAGCCATGCCAGAGCCAGCGCAGGACCTTCGGTAAAATCGCCCCGCCATGCTGCCCGCTGTGCCCACCCTCGCCCCACTCATGCCCCACCTCGTATCCGGCATACTCCAGCGCGGAAAGCATGTCCTGGTTCGCAATCCACCAGTTGCCGCCGTAAATATTCTGATCCGCGCTGCCATCCTGCAAGAACACTCGGATCGGCTTCGGCTCGGTCTTTCTAATCAGCGTGGGATACTCGTTACCTCCCTGTAGCCCCACAAAAGTGCCTATACTCGAATAGACACGGCGAAAGGCTTCAGGATGTTCCCAAGCCGCTGTCCACGCGCAGATCCCGCCCGAGCTCGCTCCGCAAATAGCACGATCACTCGGGTCTGAGCTCAAACGATACTGTTTGCCGACTTCGGGGAGAATTTCCTCCATCAAAAAACGAGCATAGCGATCCCCCAGTCCATCGTATTCGAAACTCCGATTATATCTAGGCAGACTGCTCGGCGTTGCTGCCGGAAGGACTCCTGGGTTAATAAAAATCCCGATGGTAACCGGCATCTCTTTCTTGTGAATCAGATTATCGAACACCACGGGTACTCTCCACTGACCATTGGTAGCCACGTAACCGCCACCATCCTGAAACACCATCACGCATGCGGCCTGGGTGGATTCATATTGCGCGGGCACATAAAGCCAGTAATCGCGCGTCGTCCCGGGAAAAATCTTGCTGACCCACGAATGCTGGGTGACCTGTCCGCGAGGAACGTCTGCTTGAACAAGCGAATCTTCGCCCAGGAAATAATGGGTGGCCGCCCAGCCTCGGGGC
>JAYTTC010000705.1:0-3594 GCA_043745255.1 Verrucomicrobiales bacterium | reverse complement strand
GGGCGCATTTTACTCCCATCGTCAATCGCCCGGAAGTGGCGATCCTAGGTCTCGGCAAGGGCACTCTGAAACCGGCGGTTCGAGAGAAACAGATCGTTGCCCGCATGCTCCTTCCACTGGCGCTTTCCTATGATCATCGCCTCATCGATGGGGGGAGTGCCGCAAGGTTCATCAGTGACCTGGTTGCCACCATCGAGAGTTTCCCGGAAGCCGACGTGAAACTTTAACCACAGAGCATTTCGCACTCAGCAATTTGATTCGCAGCTATGGATTCGATCAAAACCGAAGTTGTCGTATTGGGAGCAGGCCCAGGAGGGTATGCGGCCGCATTTTATGCCGCCGACATGGGCAAGAAGGTCATCCTCATCGAGCAGGAGAAACGACTCGGCGGGGTGTGCCTGAACCGGGGATGCATACCCTCCAAGGCTTTGCTCAACGCCACCAAGATGGTTGGGGAGGCCGAGGCTTCCGCCAGCCGAGGCATCAGCTTTAGCAAACCCACGATTCAACTGGATAAACTGCGCGCCTGGAAGGACGCTATTCTGACCAAGCTGAGTGCGGGAATCTCCGGTCTTGCACAGAAGCGCGGCGTCACGGTTCTCTACGGACGTGGCCATTTTGAAAGCTCCAGCTCGCTGAGAGTGGAGACCTCGGAGGGTCAGAAGTTTGTAACCTTCGATCAGGCCATCATCGCCGTCGGATCCCGCCCCGCTCTCCCCAGGGCTTTCGATCTGGGCAACCCCAAGATCATGACCTCCACCGAGGCCTTGGAGCTTCCGGATATCCCGGAAAACTTGCTCGTGATCGGCGGAGGCTACATCGGCATGGAATTGGGTACGGTCTACAGTTCCCTCGGAAGCAAGGTCACCGTGGTGGAAGCCCTTGATGGCATTCTCGCTGGCGCGGATCCCGATCTGGTCCGGCCGGTCCTGAAATACGCCGAGCAGCACTTCAAAGAAATCCGGGTGAAGTCGAAAGTGGTCGGAATGTCGACGGCCGGAAAATACATCAAAGTCACCACCGAAACCAACGAGGTGAAGAAAGAGGAGCTTTACGATCGAGTGCTCGTCTCCGTGGGGCGCGTGCCCAACGCCGAGGATCTCGGGTTGGAAAATACCAAGGTCGAGCGAGACGACCGCGGCTTCGTGAAAGTAAATCCGCAGATGCAAACTGCCGATCCGCACCTCTACGCCATCGGGGATATCGCCGGCGGAGTGTTGCTGGCTCACAAGGCCTCCAAGGAGGCGCGCATCGCAGTCGAGTCGATTCTGGGAGAGTCCTCAGGCAGCGAGCAGATCACGATTCCAGCGGTTGTCTTTACGCATCCGGAGATCGCCTGGTGCGGGCTCACCGAGGCGGAAGCCAAGGCCAAGGGACGCACCGTGGAGATCGCAAAATTTCCCTGGGCAGCCTCAGGTCGAGCGCTCACCTGCGATGCCACCGAGGGACTGACCAAAATCATCATCGACCCCGAGACGGAACGGATCCTTGGAGTTGGAATTACCGGCCAACATGCAGGCGAGATGATCGCCGAAGGCGTTGCGCTGATCGAGATGGGGGCCACAGTCAAGGATCTGGCGGAGATGGTGCATCCGCATCCGACGCTGTCGGAGTCGCTGATGGAGGCGGCTGAGGCCTTCTTCGGTCATTCGACCCATATCCACACTCGGAAGCGACCGGAGGCATGATGGCTCCGATTCATTCCCTCGCTGGCCGCTTGACCGGCATTGACTCGGCTCTCTAGATTGCCTCCGTGCCTGCGCTGAGAATGTTCGGTCTCCTGGTCCTGGGTTTCACCCTCTTCACTCCCGAGGGCTTCGCTCAAATCCGCACCAATATCGCCAACGGTGTCGTGGCCAAGGTTAACGAAGCCATCATCACTCGTCAGCAGGTGGAGGACTACATGCGAGAGTTCCTGCCCCCGATCCTTCGCCAATATCGCAATGAGCCCGAGGTGCTCCAGAAGAAGGTTCTGCAATTGCAGGCCGAGGGGCTCGAACAACTGATCGACCGTCGACTGGTCATCGATGAGTTCAAGACCAGCGGCGGACTGATCCCTGACCGTTTCATCGAGGATGATATTCGAAATCGTGTCCGTGATCGTTTTGGAGATCGAATCAGCCTAACGCGTGAGCTTCAGGCCAAGGGGATGACTTTTGAGGATTATCGCACCCGAGTTCGGGAAGAAATCGTTTCCGACTTCATGCGCAGAAGGAACCTCTCCACGGAAAAAATCCTAATCTCACCTCGCAAGATCCAAGTCTACTACGAGACCAATAAGACCGAGTTCGCGGTCGGTGAGGCGGTTCGGCTCCGCATTCTCACATTGAACAAGACCACCGGTGAGGACAGTGCGGCCAAAAAGAAGCTTGGCGAGGAAATCGTCTCAAAGCTGAAGAACGGCGCAACTTTCGTAGAAATGGCGAACACCTATTCCGAAGACTCCTTCGCGAAAGAAGGGGGAGATCGTAAAGAATTCCTAGAAACCTCCACCCTGCGCGAAGAGTTTCGCGACCCTTCCAGCAAGCTTCCCCTGAAACAGCCCTCCGGATTGATCGTGACCCCGGACGGCTTCTACGTTCTCCAAGTGGAAGAGCGCAAAGAGGCACATACCCGTCCGCTTGCCGAGGCTCGCGACGAGATTGAGAAAACGCTGGTTTTTCAGGAGCGAAATCGTCTCCAGAAAAATTGGTTGAAGCGCCTTAGAGACAAGGCCTTCATCAACTACTTCTGATGCGGATCGCAATTGCCTGTGGCGATCCCAGCGGTGTGGGTCCGGAAGTCACGCTCAAGGCCCTCTCAGACCAGCTCGCCTCCGATGCCTGCTGCTATCAGCTCTTCGGCGATTTCACCCAGCTCTCTGAGCTCAATGTCCGACTTCAACTCAACCTCGAAATCGTCGCCAAGTCAGATCTCGACGCCGGTGTCGCCGAGTCTCGAATCACGGTCCACTCGGCTGAAGTTCCAACACTGAATCTTCCCCTGCTTCCGCAAAGTGCAGCGGCGGCGCGAGCGGCCATCCGGTGGTTGGAAGCGGGCGCAACGGCTTGCATGAGAGCGACAGCAGATGCACTGGTGACCGCCCCGGTATGCAAGGAGTCGATTATCGACGCCGGTCATCCTGGCTTCGTCGGGCAGACGGAGTTCTTGTCAAAACTGGCGGGAACCGACCGCACCATCATGATGTTGCTGGGATGCGATGACCGGCAGCGTTGGTTGCGTGTGGCGCTGGTGACCGTCCATTTGGCCCTGCGGCAGGTGCCCGACGCGATCTCGGCCGACAAAGTGGAGCTAGCGATCCAACGTGCCATCGAGGCTTGCCGGGATCTGGCCTTGTCCCGTGCGCGAATCGCGGTCTGCGGATTGAACCCGCATGCAGGTGAGGGGGGCAAGTTGGGAACAGAGGAGCGAACCCTCATCACACCTGGGATTCAGGCCGCGCGACGTCATCATGCAGAGATCGTCGGGCCGCTCCCAGCGGACACGCTATTCCACTACGCCTACAAAGGGGAATACGACGCAGTCGTGGCGATGTATCATGACCAGGGCTTGGTTCCTTTGAAAATGATCGGTTTCGAAAATGGCATCAACTGG
>JAYTTC010000704.1:0-3595 GCA_043745255.1 Verrucomicrobiales bacterium | reverse complement strand
GTACGGTCCGGCAAATCCGTTCACGGCTCGCAATAATTTCTTCCTCAATGCCGATGCCGATGCCTCGACTGGCTTCAGCGGCGGGCGCGGCGCGGAACTTCTGATTCAGGGCGGCGCGGGTTATCAGGAGAAGGGCGGACTGTTCAACGAAGGGGGGGTAGACGGTCTGCAGTGGAGCGCTGCTCCCTCCGGTGCGGCCTCCCAGTTTGAGTTTCGCATCTCGCGCAAGGCCACCTACAGCAGCGACGGTTCTCTAGTATTCACCTCGGATCAGATTTCACTCCTCCTTGAGGCGGAGTCGCCGAGTTTCGCTCGGGTCGAGGAAGCACCCGATTCCGGGGCGGTCCTCTATGACCTTTCCTCCGCTCCTTCCCCCTTCCCCGGTGGATCCCTTCCATTGATCGCGTTGCAGGATACAGCGTGGAGCCTGAACAGCTCAGGGAGTGATCTCGGACTCCTTTGGCTGGATTTGGCATTCGATCCGACGGGTCAGATCGGGTGGTCAAGCGGACCGGGGTTGTTTGGTTTCACTGGGAACGCGGGGGATTATCCCAAACCGATTCAAACTCCCATCCCCGCAGCCGCGAGCAGGGTCTATCTAAGAACGACCTTCGACTGGAATTACGACACCGTTGGGGTGCTTCTCACCGCAACGAACTATCTCTCCGACGGAGCTGTGTATTACCTGAACGGGGCCCTGGTGAAGAAGGTGAGAACAGGCAACGGATCCACCCAAACCAATCCGACTCCCGGGCAACCCGAGTTGTTGGTCTTTTCCCCGGACGCGCTGGTGATCGGAAAAAATATTCTCTCCGTTGAACTCTTGCAGACGCCGGGAGATACCAGCGATTTGGTATTCGGGTTGAGCCTCACTGCGGCAGATCTCGCACCGCTGGTGAACAATACTCCGACAGAGCCTGCGGATCGCGAGGTCATCGAAGGACAGCCAACCACGCTCCGAGTGGATCTCTCGGGAACCGAACCCATCAGTTATCAGTGGTTCAAAGGCTCCGAGCCCATCGTGGGAGCCACAGCGGCAAGTTACACTCTTCCTATCGTTCTCCAATCCGACGCGGGTGCCTACCATGCAGAAGCCAGCAATCCCGCCACAGCACGACTCCGCAGTCGCACTGCAGTGCTCACGACCAAGGCAGTCGCGGTCGCGATCGTCAACGGCAACACCAGTCCCGCAGATCAAACCGTTCCAGAAGGTCGCCCCGTCACCTTCAGCGTGGAAACCACGGGCTCGGCTCCTTTGACCTTCCAGTGGTATAAAAACGATACGGCCCTACCGGGCGCGATCACTGCAACCTACGCCCTCCCTGCTGCGACGCCTGCGGATGCCGGTCGGTATTCCGTAGTCGTGGGCAATCGGCTGCCCACCCAGGCCACCAGCCGTAAGGCATTGTTGATCGTCCAGAGCGATAAGACCGCTCCCAAGGTGCTCTCGATCGTGGGAAGCGCCTCCAAGGTGACGCTGCAGTTTGATGAGCCCCTCGATCCGGCCAGCGCCATCTTGGCCGCGAACTACTCATTCGCTCCGAGTCTCGCGGTGAGCAGCGTGACATTGGACATCGCCGACCCCTCTAAAGTGATCCTGAACACTGCGCCTCAGGTCCTCGGCACTCTCTACACCGTCAGCCTTCAAGGCGTGAAAGATCTCTTCAGCAACTCCGTTCAAGCGGGCACCACTGCGGAGTTCCGATCCACGATCGTGATCGATGGCAGCTTCGACGACTGGGCGGGGGTGACTGCATTGACAAGCGATGATCAGGACAGCACGGATTCCACCGACTGGAAGGATGTGTTCATTGCGAACGACGATGATTACATTTACGTGCGCATCACGCTTCACGCTCCCGCCACTTGGCCCACTTCCTTCTTTTACAACAATCTCTATTTCGATGCCGATGCGAACAACGCCACTGGCCTCAAAACCTTCAACGGCATCGGCTCGGAGATGCTGATTCAGGGCGGGGGTGGATATCAGGAGAAGAACGGCGCTTTCAATGAAGGAGGAGTCGATGAACTCGATTGGCTCATCGCTCCAGAGTCCCAGGCCACCGACTTTGAGTTTCGCGTCTCCCGCCACGCCACCTACGCCTCAGACGGGCAGCGTGTCTTCCGGAGCAGTGGATTCGATCTGGTCCTCGAGGCGGAAACCATCGCCTATGCCACCCGCGATCTCGCGCCCAACACCGGCGTGATCCGCTACAAGTTCCAGCCCGAGACGCTCGATCCCATTAACACAAGCGTCTTGGGCGGCGTGCTCACACTGTCATGGACCGGGGATGGCGTGCTGCAGTCCCGCGCAAGCCTAACCTCTGGGGAGTGGCAGGACGTCGCGGATCAAACGAATCCCCAGACCCTCGATTCGAGTGCAGGCGCGCAATTCTTCCGACTCGTACAACCCTAGCCGCTACGGTTTCAATCGCACCGATTCATCAGGCAAAAACATCATCACCCATTCCATTGCCTCGGTCCGATCGGCCATCGAGCCACCGATCAGATGCACCTGGCCGTCCCGCTTCACCAAGCGGGCGTCTCCAAAGACCGCCATCAACTCCTCCACGGCAATTCCCGTCGTCTCAGACTCGTTTTTCATTGGGCGAACCTGACCCAGGGGGTCGGACAGCAGCGGGGGGAGGGTGCAGAAAACAAAAAGAATAGCGGCCCGTCTCACTTCGCTTGATTGGCGTGGTTTGCGGGCGTTCTCCTCCTGCATTTTGATCTCCGCAGTCACGAGCTGCAGACGAAAGCCGGAACGGATGGCCCAGGCTGGGGTGGCATTGGGCCGATTGGACTCCAGCGCCAACGGCGCGGCCTCATCCCAGCCTGGGCCATCGGCCCAGGACAACGCCGCAAAAACACCCTGAGGGCTGAAGGCCCCGCCCCTATCACCCGCGCCGATGGATCGGGCCTTCAGCCCTCTACGGTATCGAGGGACCTTGTTCCTTGGGCGTTGCCCAAGGCTGGGATGGAACGGGCCTTTGGCCCTCCGAATTCCGGGGCCGATGGCCATGTCGGGGATGGCATTGGGCCGATTGGACTCCAGCGCCAACGGCGCGGCCTCATCCCAGCCTGGGCCATCGGCCCAGGTATTGAAACACCCCCCCCACTGAGGGCTGAAGGCCCGCCCCATCCCCCGCGCCTCCTCTAGAAAAGCGAAGCGGGCGGAGCGATCTCGGAGGAGATCAGCCACCGCCCGCCAGATTCGGCCACCGCGAGCCGAGGCGCGGGTTAGGATTTACGGCAGATTGGTCTCGCCCATCAGCCAGCGATCGCACTCGCGAGCGGCACCGCGCCCTTCGTTGATCGCCCACACCACCAAGCTCTGACCGCGTCGGCAATCACCGGCGGCGAATACCTTGGGAATCGTCGTCTGAAACTTTCCGTGCTCGGCCTTCACGTTGCTGCGAGGATCTCGCTCGACGTTGATCGACTCCAACAACGGCTGTTCAGGCCCGAGGAATCCCATCGCCAGCAGAATCAGTTGTGCCTCGACCACCCGCTCGGTCTCGGGGAGCTCTTTGGGAATGAACTGCCCCTTGTCGTTCTTTTCCCACCGAATATCGACGAGATGCACACCCTTGAC
>JAYTTC010000703.1:0-3597 GCA_043745255.1 Verrucomicrobiales bacterium | reverse complement strand
TGAGGATGCCGAAGATGACTGGGCCCAGGAATCCGCCGAGATTACCGATCGCATTCACCAAGCCCATCACCGAGCCCATCACGCTTCGGGGCAAGGTTTCGGCAGGGATTGCCCAGAAGGGGGCCATGGCTGTGAAAGGACCGGGAATCGCCAGGCAGAGCAGGGCGTAGGAGAGCCAGAAGCTATACTCTTTGATCCAGACACTCCCGATGAGGCATACGCCGCTGATGGCGTAGGCAATGGCCGCGTGGCCGCGTCGCTCGCGTGTTTTGTCTGAGTGGCGCGAGTTCACCACCATCAAGATGGCGGTGACGACATAGGGGATGGCGAAAAGAATCCCAAACTGGAAACCGTTCGGATTGCTGCTTGTGCTCTTCAGGGCTTCGGTCAGGAAGGTCATGCATCCGTAGGCCGCGCAGTTGTGAAGGAAGTAGATGGCCAGCATGACGAAGACGGTGGGTTTCAGGAATGCCTCCCAGATGGGTGCTGGCTTCACCGGATCCAAGTCGGTCGCCTCCCGCTTCAGCGTGGTTTCTAGATGCTCTCTCTCTTCTGGGGAAATCCACTTTGCTTCCCGCGGGTGATCGCTAATGAAGTAGAGCCAAATCGGGAGCCAAATAAACGGGAGCGCTCCTTCGATGATGATCATGTTCTTCCAGCCCCAGGTGCCGATCATCCATCCGTTGAGAGGAGCCGACACCGCGACAGCGATGGGCTGGCAGAGATTCCAATACGCGTTCGCACGAGCCCTTTCAGCGCGGGGAAACCAGTTGGCTAGAAGCACCAGAGTGGCGGGGAAGACCGCACTCTCCGCGACGCCGAGGAGAAATCTCATGATCTCGAACTGTCGAAAGTTCGAAACCAATCCGCAGCCCACCGCACAGATGCCCCAGAATACCAGGAGGATGCTGATCAGCTTTCTGGCGCTCCAGCGACTGGCGAGATATCCGCCTGGGATTTGGAGCAGAACGTAACCCAAAAAGAAAATGCCAGCCGCGTGCCCCTTCATTTTGTCGTCCATGAGAAGGTCCTTCATCATGGTGGAGCGACTCGGGTCGAGCGCCATGGAGATGTTCGTACGGTCGACGTACGAAATCGTGTACATGATGAGCGCGACGGGAATGATCCGTAGCCAACGCTGGGATTGCATGGTGCATCCTAGAGCGAGAGCGACTGCGGAGACAATCGATTTGGATCAGGTTCCGGAGGTCGTCCTGGGTGACGGACTGCGGTTCGCTTCACGCTGCGACGATTCGCCGGGAGTTGAGTGGGTCAGGGCGCCGGAGCAGGGTGGTAGTGAAACTCAGCCTGCTGGCCTGCGAATCGCGCCAGTCGCTGCTCCACCGGCTCACAAAGAACACGCTTCACGGTCTCGAGGAGGGTGGGGAAGTCGAGCGGCTTCTCCAGCAGGCCGCTCACTCCGGATCCCAGCGCGGTGAACAGCTGATTGGGCCGCGCCGTGATCACGATCACTCCAAGCATCGGGTTCTCGCTGGTCAGCTGCTCAAATGTGTCCCAACCGTTTTTGATCGGCATGTTCAGATCCAGCAGCACGAGATCGATCGCGGTCTTTGCCACGATCCCGAGCGCCACCTCGCCATCGTGTGCCGTCAGCACTTGATAGCCCTCGCCTGTGAGGACCTTGCCCAGCATGAGCCGGATGGAAGGATCATCATCGACGAGCAGAATGGTTTTTTTGGAAGGGAACTCCTTACCCAGGCTTTTGTATTTGGTCTTCACGACATTGGTCCGCGTTTGAGTTTAGATGGATCCGGGCATCCGCACCCTCAGTTGGAGCCTTGGGCGTGCCAGGCTCGCACGATTTATGCAGCACCATTGATTTACCGGGTTATTGGCCCAAGATTGAGTGGTTTCGAGGTGTCCAGTGGATAGTGACTGTGCTGCGGTGGTTATTTGATGATCTCAATGCCATGAAGTTCGGAGTTAAATTTCGACTAATCGTCTTCGGTCTCGGCGTGGGACTCATGGGGCTCCTCATCGCAGTGGTGACGCTGAATTCCCAACATCAGGCGGAGGATCTGAGGGCTCGTCTGCGGCAGGTAGATCAGGAGAGCTTTCGGATTGCGGATCACTTTCGCGACACGCTCCGCGGGTTGAACAACACGCTCTACCGATATGGTGACCAACAGGACCCGGCCGAGTGGGACCAGTTTCTGAAGGGAAGCAGCGAACTGGACGCCTGGATCGACCAACAGAAGCCGAACTTGGGCGGCGTGGGTGAAGGGTTGATTTTGCAGCAGATGGACGGGGTGTATGACGAATACATCAAGCAGGCGAAGGCTCTCCACTCCCGTCTCCAATCACAAGGCCAGCGGGGGGCCACCCTGGGTCTTTACGCCGCGTTTCGCACCGTAACACAGCGTTTGTTTGATCTGGGACAGCAACTCGCCAAGACACACTTCGAGACGCGCAACATGATACTGGCTCAGGCGAACAAGAACATCACCCAGCTGCGTCGTGCGACGTTGGTTTCGCTCGGTCTGCTTATGTTCTTCGGTGCGGCCATTGCCGTGGTGGTGTATCGAGACATGATCGCGCCGTTGCGCACCCAGCTAGTGCAAAGCGAGACATTGCTCGAGCGACAGGAGAAGCTGGTTTCGCTTGGGATGCTGGCCGCCGGCGTAGCGCATGAAATTCGCAATCCGCTCACCGCGATCAAAGCGGCATTGTTCCTTCAGCAGAAGAAATTTGAGCCCGCCTCGGAGTTGTTTGATGACTCGAAACTCATCGAGCGCGAAATTCTTCGCCTCGAGCGGATCGTGAACGACTTTCTGACGTTCGCGCGACCGTCCGAGCCGGCGCTGGCCTTGACCAGCACTGATAGACCTCTGCATGAGGTGCATGCCCTCCTGGTGACGATGTTGGCAAAAAACAAGGTCCAACTCGTGCTCGAGTCCTCCCCCTCTTTTTCTATCCGCATCGACCCAGCGCAGATCAAGCAGGTGCTCATCAACCTGGTCCAAAACGCGGCAGACGCTGCGGGGCCGGAAGGCGAGGTGCGTCTGCGCGCCCGGTCCGACCGCAGGCGGCTCGGCGATTTGCTTTGCGATGTGGCCGTCCTGGAGGTGAGCGACAATGGTCACGGAATTCCGCCCGAAGTGCAGAAACGTTTGTTCGATCCGTTCTTCACCACCAAGGACTCCGGCACGGGGCTCGGGCTCTCGATTGCCGCCGGAATCATTCAAAAGCATGGGGGCGCGCTGCAGTATCAAACGCAGATGGATTACGGCACGACGTTCGGTATCCTGTTGCCCCAGGCCACGGCTAAGACCGTGGGTGCGATAGGATGACTGAGTCCCCCAAGATTCTGCTGATCGAAGACGACTCCGGGATTACCGACACCCTCAAACGGGTGCTGGTCGGGTGCGTTGGACATGGCGATGAGCTAAGCGGTGAAAGACCGCTGTGGGGCCCTTCGGAAGGCAACCACGAGTTGAAGGCAACTGCATGTGCCGCGAGGCCGTGTGGGGAGGAAGGCTGAAACAAAACGGATTCCTGAACGTAAGTGAAGCCTCGTAAGGCAGGATGAACCGGGTTTGTGTGCCTGGAAACACAACGCCCAATATTCCGAGGGGT
>JAYTTC010000702.1:0-3599 GCA_043745255.1 Verrucomicrobiales bacterium | reverse complement strand
GCCGAGCCGTCCGGACGAAAACGAACCACACCTGATCCGATGCGTCCAAACTCCTTCGAGCTGGTTGAGGACTTCACCTCGCCCGCGCTGTAACCGTGAGTGGCGTAGATCCAGCCATCCATGCCCCATCGGAGATTGTTGATCACAGCGTGAGTGTCGGAGGTGCCGAGCCCGGTGTAGAGCTTCACCACTTCGTCGGCTTTTCCGTCGCCGTTGCGGTCCCGGATCCAGAGGATATCAGGCGCTGCGGACGCAATTACTCCGTCGCGGTAGAAGACGAATCCGGTGACCAGCTCAAGGCCTTCGAAGAAAACGTCCTTCTTGTCCATGATCCCGTCGCCGTCAGAATCGGTGAGCATGCTGATGCGGTCGCGCGCAGGTCGAGACTGTACCCCTGCCTCCGGCACGAGGCCGCCGTGATCTTTCCATTCATTGCCCAGTTGGGCGGGCTTAATGCCGCGTCGTCCGTTCGGATACTCGACGCTCTCAGCGACCCACAGACGGCCCTGTGGATCCCAATCCATATTGATGACTTTGTTGATGAGCGGCTCGGCCGCCACGAGACTCATTTTGAATTCCGGATGCAGCTCCAGCTTGGCGGCTGCTTTGCCGGGAGCGGTGGGCCCGCCTTCGGGATAGCGCAAACTCGCGAGCTCCTCGGGTTTGCAGAGGGAATCAACATCCCGTTTGCCTGCCCAGGCGATGCCGCGCAAGATCACCGCTCGATGATGGGGGAGCTGGAAGGTCTGATACTTGTGGCCGGGGATGGAGACGAAGGCGCGATACGGCTCGCCACCGGGAAGCGTTTTCTCGTAGGTCCAGGTTTGGGGTGCCACTTCGTAGATGTGTGGATACGCCCGGTTACTCTTGGTGTTTCGCTTGTCCGGAATCCAAGTGCCGGCGAGGATCTTGACATCGGGCATCATGTGCAGATCCCAGTACAGTTCGTCGTCCATGTCGAAGTTGGAGCATCCCGCGGTGATCGGGTGGTCTTGATTGACGTAATAGAAGGAGAGCGGGCCTTCGAACCATTTGGAGTGGCCGTGTTCCCAGGCCCCACCGATGAGGGTCTTAAACCAGGGAGCATTGGTGCCGCAGACCGCATCATGCAGACAGACGATGCCTCCGCCACGCTTGAGAAACTTTTCCAGGTTGCTGCGCTCCTGGCCTTCGATCGACCCCGCCTCCGCCGCGAACATCACCAGCACATCAGTCTTCTCCAATTGTTCGCCGCTGGGAAATGTCATTGCGCCCTCCACCTTGGCTCCGCGATCGGCGAGCAGTTGGGTGAAGTCCGCAAGAAAGCGCGGATGGTCGTGGAGACCGTTCTCCGCAGGGCCGTGGGTCTTCACCCCGGCGCGGAGGAAGAGACGCAGCGGTGGGTCAGCCGCATAGAGAGGCAGAGCGCAGAAGAGAACGAGCCAGGCAATCCAAGAGCGAGCTTTCATAAATAGGCAATGAGTCGTGAAGGCGAATCTAAACAGGCTGACGATCCAGCCAAGGCAATATTCGGGGTTTTGCTGGGGTGTGATTCAAAGTGGGTGAGATGTGGATCCTTGGCGAAAGCCTGAATGGGTAGCGTCGTCCGTATCGGACGATTCGGCGGGGATGGGCCGATACGGCCCACACTACAGAAGACAACCGACGCAACGGAGAGGGCCCGAAGTCTCGACAACAATATCAAGGACAGAAATATCCGACCGACAGCACAGGCCCGGGCCCGTATTTCTGTCCCGATATTTCTGTCATAAATCCTCATCCCCTCCCCCAATCCTGGTCCGAATCGTCCGATACGGACGACGCTACAGAAGCCGGGTTGCAGTTCTGTAGCGTGGGCCGTATCGGCCCATCCCTATCCCCGTCCCATCTCTTCGATTCTGCAAGACTCCATCCTCACCCACTTTTAATTGCACCCGTTTTTCTGCGGCCCCAATCGTTCCCTGTTCATTCGCCCAAGGGTGTGCTATTCAAAAGTTCCTATGAAGCTGGAAGAGTATCGATCTTACCGAGGTCTCCCTGCCGTTGCGGGGATCTGCTCGATTGCGGAAGCGGCCAAGCCCGGACTTTCGGTCGACCAGTGCGTCACTCGACTCAAACGATATCACTACGCGCTGAAGCGACTGCACCAGATTTTCACTGCGCGTCTCACTGCAGAGCCCGTCTATGAGCTCAAAATGGGATTCAGTTTTCAGGCGCATCTTTGCGCGGACCATGTGGCCGCTTTGCGGAAACGGGTGAGCGGGATGCGCGAACCTCCCCTGGGTCTCGAGAGTGTTCCCGACAAAAGTCTCGAGCTTCTATTTGACGAGATTCTCGCGGCTCCCTCCACACCCGAGTTGTTGGTGGGTCTCTATGGGGTGGCCATCCCGGCAGTGGTTCGCGCGCTGCAGCGCCATCTCCAAGACACCAATCTCTTGGTGGATCATCCGTCCGTTCGCCTTTGTCGGTTTGCCCTGCTGGAGCTTGAGGATATCGCGGACTACGGAGAGCGCGCGATTACCTGCATGGTCGACGCGCACGTTCGTCACGCGATGTCGGACTGGGTGCAGTTGCTTCAGGATTGCCTGGCTTCCGCAGGCGATCTTCATGGAGCAGACCCGATGCAGTCCCGGACGTTGAGGTTGATGCACTCCGCCGCTCCGTATCGTTACGACGGTGTCCCGCGGAGGGATGAGCGTTTTCCAGATCCCTATAACATGGGTGTTCATGCCGAGACGTTTCTCTACGACGAAAAGCAGAAGCCTGAGGACAAGAGTTTGATGATGTTCTACAAACGCCTGCGAGAGATCGATGTTCCCGAGATGATGGCGAGCATCATTACCGAGACGCCAGGAAAGCCGTGGGGATATTATCAGGACATGACACGGCAGCTCTGGGACGAGGCCAGGCATGCGATGATGGGAGAGGTGGGATTTGCCCAAGCCGGCGTGAACTGGCCCGAACATGTTCGGATTAATTTCACCTGGTCGCTCGCCCTCAATACTCAGCTCACTGCGGACGAACGGCACTCGGTGCTGTATTTCATCGAGCAGGGACTGATGCCGAGGAACGGCAAGCGCTATGAGTGGGAAGTGGGGTTGAAATCAGGTAGCGCTTTTACCGCCACCCTTCAGGATTACGACTGGGCGGACGAGGTCCTGCACGCGCGGATCGGTCGCGACTGGTATGTCTCGAGATTCAAGAGCGCGTCGGAAGCTATCGAGGTGGGAGATCACAATTGGTCCAAGGCGCTGATCGATTGGGGGAACTACCGCGAGCTTGGATTGACACAGCATTTTAATTGGTGGCCCGGCCTTTACCGTGTCGCGTGCGAGGCGCGAGGCACGATTCCCGATCCCACCGTGCTGAGCTACTCCACGACTTACGAGACCACGCGGGCAGACTTGAAGACCAAAGTGGGGTCGGCGTAAGGGGGGGGTGACAAGCTGATGAAGCGATTCTCAAATCGGTTGACGCGATGTGCGCTGGCGCTGGCGGCCTTCTGCTGTTCTTGGCTTCAGGCGGAAGCGGCTGCAGTGGACGATCTGCTCGCTCTCTCCTACACCCACGCTCCAGGTCAGGTGCTTCCCTATCGGCTCTGGGTTCCAAAACCACTAGAC
>JAYTTC010000701.1:0-3604 GCA_043745255.1 Verrucomicrobiales bacterium | reverse complement strand
AGTTCGATTAGAGTGAACGCCCACTCGGACGGCTCATGTCGTGGAGGGGCAGTCCTTCGGTCTGAAGCGGTGAATCCAGCGCGCATACGGAACTAAAGACACCAGAAGGAGTGGCAGGTTACGAGTATTTTCCCGCCTAGCAGGCCGTCGGACTTAGAATGCCGTTCTGCAAGTGCCCACCCGGGCTATTCCTTGGTTTCAGGGATTTCTCGGCGTCGGCCTCAGGCTCCTTCGGGTCTGTCTTCCTTTCCAAATCTTCCACGCTCCGGTGATGGCCCTTCTTCTCAACCGCTACATACACCTGCGCGCCTCCGGCCTCGGCTTTACGTTCCTGCCGGCGGGCGATTTCAGCGGGAATGTTTCAAGGAAAAACCCTCAGAGGATCTGCTTTTTTTCCGAAGGAAAATATCGAGCAGCCTGTCACGGCGATTCCTAAGGGAGAGCTCAGCACAAACGAGCTTCACTGCCGAACTCTCGTCCGTTGGGGCTAAGTCCGACGGGCTGCTAGGCTGGGGTTAGTTACGTTTCGCTCGGAAGAACCTTAGGGATTGATTCGCGATCGAGTAGAACCGGGTCACGGTATCCCCGTTGCCGTTGATGGCAGCCTCAACAGTGGTCCAATCGGTGAGGTTGACCGACCCCTCGATCCGATAGCTAAGGCCTTTGGCTGCGTTAAATCGGAATTCGACAGCGGTCCGGATAGAAGTGGCCGATTCGGGGGTGCTTGCGGAGCTCGTTGGGTTGAATCCTTCGCGCACTTCAACACCATCGCCAAAGCCGTCGGCGTCCGTGTCTACCACGAGCGGGTTGGTTCCGGTGTTTTGCGCGTTAACGAAGTTTCCGGTATTGGTTTCCGCGCCGTCCTTCAATCCATCCTCATCCGTGTCCGCTTTGAGCGGATTGGTGCCGGTATTTCCCAAGTCGACGAAAATCCCCGTGTTGGTTTCCACCCCATCCTTCAATCCGTCTCCATCGCTGTCTGGGTCGTTCGCTTTGGTGCCAAGCTCGTATTCCGCGAGATTCGTAAGCCCGTCGTTGTCGAGGTCCTGAGCTGCGTCATTGACGGCGGGGTTTAGCCCGTTCGCCAGCTCATAGATGTCGGGTATGCCATCCGCATCGCTGTCCCCCGGTATGGACACTAGTTCGTTGACGAAGCCATAGAAGTGGAATGTATCGCCATCTTGCAGCGAGTCCCAGGTCATCACTAACGTGCCATCGGCCGGTGCCACATAGGTGTAGCTGATCATGGCACCCGGGTTGCCAGCTGCAGTGGATTCGTAGACATCCGAGGTGGTTGGATCCTGTATCCACCTCGTGCCATCGCGAGCGATGCGGGTGACCACTCCGGGAGCGTCGCTGACAGTAATGTCCTGAGGCGGGTTGCCCCATTGACTGACAAAAAACGAGAGCTGATAGGTATGCGCCTCTCTCAGCCCGGTCAGGGTCAAGCGCTCAATGCCATTGAGCGCGCCTTCCTGGACGCCGCCGTAGAAGAAGTCGGTAAACAAATCTCCCAAGCCGGTTCCACTGAACTGACCGGGCGGAGTCCAGTTAAGAAAACTGCCTCCTGCGGTCACAAGTGTGTAGTTGGGCCCGGTCGCGCCTTTTGCTGTAAACTGGACCCCGTTGATGGTCGCTGCGGTCGCATCCGCGCCACAATCGACCAAATGGGTGTATTTCTTGGCCGGATCGATGCCCGTTTCCTCGTCCGAACTGAGTCTGGTGAAGGTGAACGTTCCGGCTGAGACCGACACGGGCAGCAGGCCGAGGACAACGGCAAGGGAGCTGAAATGAAAAGGAGAGTGCTTCATAATTCTTTTATGTGGTGGATGAAGTCGAATTGCTAACCTCAGATCGTCCATTGGTCGAGCGAAATATCGTTGCTCCAAAAGGCGGCGGCGTAGGACAAATTTCAGAAGCGGACTGATTGCCCATTGTTCATTGCTCATTGCGCAAAATTCGCAATGAACAATGGGCAACCCAGGCGTGGACGGCTGACGTCGTATCGCCCCGCCTCCAAGGATTGGTTGCAGTAAACTCGCCGGTCCTCAATACCACTTGCGCAGCAGCACTTCGATGTTCAGGTCGGTGCCGACGAGTTGCTTAAACTGAGTCACATTGCTGTCCGAGTAGTGGTAAGGAATGATCCGTCGTGGGCGAAACTCTCGGACGGCCCTCGCCGCTTGGTTGATATCCATGGTAAACGGGAGATTCATGCAGACGAAGGCGACGTCGATCTCTCGGAGGTCACGCATTTCGCGGATATCCTCCGTATCGCCACTGAGGTAGACGCGTTTCTCCCCGAGGGTGATCACATAGCCGTTCCAGCGTCCTTTCGTATGATAGCCGAGTCGGGATGCTGTGAGATTGTACATCGGGATGGCTTCAACACCGACCCCGGATACGGACAAACTGGCCCCGTTCGCGAGGACACGTGAAACGTCGCGCAAGCTCGTGGAAAGCATCGGAAGGACTGCGGAGGGAACCACCAGGACCGCGTTGGTTCCTCCGATACCATTGATGGTCGTGCTGTCAATGTGGTCTCGGTGGATGTCGGTCACGAAGATGAGCGTGGGGCGGGGCAGATTCTTGTAGAGGGCCGCACCTCCGACTGGATCTGCGTAGATAATCTGATCCTTCCAGGACATCACGACTGAGGCATGATTGACCGGGTGGATCACCAGATCCCCTTCGCTGGTTGACACGTGATCGCCGGTCAGCGCATTGGTCTCGGCGAGTTTTACGATTCGGTAAAACTGATGCGACTCGAACCGGGCTCCGGTATCTATGTGCTGCTGGTTTGCGGCGGTGCGCGGGAAAGTGTAGACCGCGCTCCACTCGACTAGATTTGCGGAACGCTCGAGTCGAGAGTTGAATGAGGCGGGAGAGGTAAAACGCAGAGTGATCTCACCGTTGGTCAGGGTGGATTGAGTAATTTTGGGGAGTTCTTGCGCGCTGACTGAGAGGAGTGGAACTGCCGCAATGACCAGGAAACGTCGGTTGAGCACCACCAGCCCTAGCCGCTCGGCCCGTTGCTGGGCGGTCCAACCGATCCATTCTTCCCGGTCGGTCAGCTTCCAGGTAACCACGTGAAATGGTAAGGACCATTTACAACTTCAACAACACCAGCACTTCACGAGATTAAACAAACTAACCGTGCCGATGACCGAGCGACGGCCAGCAGTTTGCATTGTTTGCGCATGCTCACTTTGGGATTCCCTTTGTCAACCAGCTTGGAGCGCTCCCTCATAGTCCGAGCTGTTTTGATTTTTCCCGCAGAAAATCCACATCGATCGTTAACTCCCCGATCTTGGCTCGGAGTTTCTCGCGCTCTCGATCAAAGTCCTCCTCCGCCATCCGGCTCCGGCCCGGACCAAACGCTTCGGACGCGCCAGCTACCATGACTTTCTTCCACTCCGAGACCTGCACCGGGTGTAAGTCGTATTCCTTGGCTATCTGTTGGATCGTCTTTACTCCCTTGAGCGCCTCGAGGGCCACGCGGGCCTTGAATTCGGGTTCGTGTCTTTTCCGTTTTGCTTTCATTTTGTGTCGCGGGGGTTTGGGTTTATCACCCACACTCTACCGCCACAATCATAGCTTAGCT
>JAYTTC010000700.1:0-3605 GCA_043745255.1 Verrucomicrobiales bacterium | reverse complement strand
CTGGGAACGGAGAGGGTATCTACTTCCTTACGCCGGGCATGACTCGCTCCCATGATCGAGTCGCGATGAAGTCTCTCTGGAGTACAGGACGCAAATTTGGTGGAGGCGATTTCGTGGAAAACACACTTTGGCCGCAGGAGGCTCAGGGGGAACTTATCACGGGGAGCTATCTGAATAACACGGTTTCTCGATTTCGAATCACCGAGGAGGGTGCAGGGTTCAAGGTGGAAGATCTGCCGGCATTGATCACCTCTACCAATGCTAGTTTCCGAATCGTGGACGCGCGGTTTGGCCCAGATGGCGCGCTCTATCTTTGTGATTGGTACAACCCGATCATCGGACACTACCAGGCCTCGTTTCGGCACCCCGATCGCGACAAAACTCACGGCCGCATCTGGAGAGTAACTCCGAAAGGTCGAGCCGTGCTTCCGCGTCCGGAGTTGGCCATTCGGAGTAATCGCGACCTGCTAGCGATGCTTCGGTCGCCCGAACGATGGAATCGCCAGCTTGCGAAGCGTGTCCTCGCAGATCGCCCTGCTTCCGCAGTGATGAGCGCGCTGACGGAATGGCTCTCCGATTCCCGCACGGACACTTCCGACCGCCCGCTCGAGCTCGTTGAAGCGTTGGGGGTCTGTGAATCGCAGGAGCAAGTGAACGAAAATTTGCTGAAGCGAGTTCTCGAATCCCCGGAGCCGAGGGCTCGCGCGTACGCCACGGGAACGGTCGGTCGCTGGGCAGATCGCCTGCGTGATCCCATCGTTCTTCTCAAGCGCTCGGCCGACGACGATCATCCCAGGGTCCGTCTAGAAGCAGTCATCGCTGCGAGCCTCCTGGACCGACCGGAGGCGTTGGAGATCGCACTGTCTGTGGTAAATCGTCCGACAGACCCCTTCATCGAGTATGCACTAACACAGGCCGTTCGCGTGTTGAAACCGTATTGGCGCGATCCTCTGCTGACCGGGAAGCTTCATCTCCCTGACAACTCAAAACAAGTTGAGTGGCTGGTGAAGACGGATCGCACTCCAGATACGCTTCAATTCGTGGTGGCTCGATTGCGCGCCGACGGGCTCTCTGCTGAAAGTCGGGAAGGCTTACTCGGTGTGATCGCCGATGCAGGCGGAGCCGATGAGTTGGCACTCTTGCTGGATGCGGATTCCTGCCGTGTTTCCGGCACGGTCGATCCTACGCTGCGCGGCAGGGCTTTGGGATTTCTGCTGCTCGCGGAAAGATTACGAGCGATGAGGCCCTCTGGAGACTTGGGTCTTCAGGTGGCAAGGCTCCTTCAGGACTCTAATGTTCTGGTGCAAGCGCAGGCACTTCGGCTCGCCGGAGCTTGGAAGGTTCTGGCGATGCGACAACAGGTCGCGTCGATTGCTATAGAGTGTCAGCCCACCTACCTACTGCAGCAGGCCGCAGTGGAGTCGCTCGGGCTGTATCGAAATCCTGAGTCTCGTGCGCAGTTGGAGAAGATCGCCGCAGATTGCCCCACGGTATCCTTGAGTGCGATCGAGGCACTCACGTTCATCGATCTGAACTCAGGCGCCGCGGCTGCCGCTCGCTATCTAAGCGTGGCAACCTCGACGGCGGAGTCTTCCCTGGTTTTCGGAACCTTGCTGGCACGTCAGGGGGGAGCGTCGGCCCTCGAGATAGCGTTCGCAGATAAAAAGATTTCCAAGGAGATCGCGGAGGCAGGCCTTCAATTGATGGGCACCAGTGGACGTCGACAAGAGGGTTTGGCTCGATTGCTTAGTCGCGCCGCCGGGGTCAAAGCCTTGGCCCATCCGTTTTCGCCGAAAGAGGTCACGTCTCTGGCGGAGGAGGTACGGAGTTCCGGAGTCGCGACTCGGGGGGAGAGGCTCTATCAGCGTCCAGATCTGAATTGTGCGGCCTGCCACGCAATCCGGGGAAGCGGCGGAAACGTGGGTCCAGATCTCGGGGCTCTCGGGACGTCACAGACAGTGGAATTCATCATCGGGGCCATCCTTGAACCGCAGAAAGAGGTGAAAGAGGGTTTCACCGCGATTCAGATTTCCATGAAAGACGGTGAGGAATACCAGGGCTATCTGGTGAGAGAAACCGCGGACACCGTGGCGATACGCGATACGCTGCTCCAGCGCGAGGTCGTTCTGAGACGAAACTCCATTCAGGAGCGCAAGAAGCTGGGGTCGGTCATGCCGAGCGGATTGGTCGATGGGCTCAGTCGCGAGGAGTTTCGCGACCTGGTAAGTTTTCTCTCCGGACTCGGGCGACAAAAGTAGTCCGTCCGGCCTGACAGCAGCCTAATTTTTGGATGGGCTGCTCAGCAACTGCTTCATCTTCTCGGCATATCTCCGACCGAATTCACGGAGCGAGGGACTGTCGAAGTGGATCTTGTCCGGCATCGACGTGAGATTGGCAGACTCGACCAACCCAAACCGAGTAACGCGCTGAGTTAGCGTTGTGAGTTGGCTGTTCACCAGACCCGCTTGTGGCGTGTCCAGGCGTGGCTCGCTCACCAGAAATTCTCCCAGCTTGCCCGCCACGAACGGCACGTCGGCGACTTCCAAATCCTTTCGGAGGTCTGCGATGACCTGGGCGAGCCGTGCCGCATAACTCTTGGCGTGCTCCTCGGTGTCGCTGTCGTTCTCACCCTGATGCCAGAGAATTCCTTTCAACACGCCTTGAGCTTGGGCGAGTTTGGCCTGCTCGACTGCATGCTGATAGAGATCGCCGCCACGCATCCATCGCGATAGCGGTGTTCCACCGACTGCGGCGGGGATCAACCCGATCACCGCCTCCGGAGTCGCATCCGCCATTCCGCGTCCAAACCAGGACCCCAGCCCGAGGCCCGCGCTCGGTTTGTCCTGATGGAGGGGGTCGATGGCCATCCGCCAACGGCCGATGGGATCCAGTGAAAGGACGCGCGGATGCGGCACCTCATCCGGTGCCTCCACAGTGCCGCGTCCCGCCATGTTGCTTTGTCCGATCAACAAATAGAGATGCAGCTGCTCACGTGGAGTGGACGCGAGCAGTTGCTCCGATCGAAGGACTGCTAGAGCCTGACACGCTGCGTTGATGATGATCTGGCCACAACGATCGTCACCGGCACCCGCCACGCCCATCTCGTAGCCTCCTTTGCGCTTGTCGCCGGTGGAACCGACATACTGCACTCCACCGCCGTTCGAATATCCAAGCACAATGGTATGGGGGTAGGGGGAGCGACGTTGAATTTCCATCCCGAGTCCGGTGAGGGGCTCTCCCGGAATGGCAACGATCGCCAGATTGCCATAGGTGATCAGCTGAACCTCTGAATCGAATGCGGCCTTCCCGGTGTCCTGCCGTGCCGTGTCGTTCAGCGGAAGGCGGACGGGGATAACCAGCGCCTGGAGCAAACCTGACTGGATCAAGTGACGATTTGTCCACGCTGACAGTGCGCGATCACCTATCAGCTCCGCCATTTTGTCGCGTGGTGGGAGACCTCGTCGCATCGGAACGATGTCTCCAGCGCAACCTTGAAAGAACGAAGCCTCCCCTCCGAATGCCGCGCTCAGTCTTGCGCTCACAGGTCCCGGCCAATCGGCAGAAACGCGGGGGTCATGCGGATAAATGGAAACTGGATGGCAGGG
>JAYTTC010000699.1:0-3631 GCA_043745255.1 Verrucomicrobiales bacterium | reverse complement strand
GTAACGTGCGACGGCTTTGGCCCGTTTCGCCAGTCCAATCTCAAAAAGGGACATTGAAAGGACAATCCGAAACTGAATAGCCCGATTGGAGATCCTAGGAGAAACAGACGAATCTCTGTCTGTTTCTCCACTGTTTGTGGCTCCTGGTCCCCTTTCTGACGGTGGGAGCGCTCACGGTTAACGCCCATTCGGACGACTGGGAGGCGAAGGGGAAAGATATTCACCGTAAGCAGGGAATTCAACAGAGTCACGGCGGACATAAGGACGTTCTGGCAGCGAAGGTCAAAGGTCAAGGAACCGTCGACGCGCTAGCGACGGCGGAGGACACGGAGTATGGCGTTTTCGCGCAAGTAGACCTGTTTGTCGACAACCACTTCGCGGTCATGGCCGACGTTCATGCCGATGGCTCCGCGAGTGGCGACGCAACGTTCCGCGTGGTAATGAGCCAGATAACTTTGCAGGCAAGGGTGGAGGGACCGTTCTCCGAAAAGTATCATTTTGGAAAGGAGTTCAAACTTCACCGAACGAATCCATCGTTCGCAATGGGCAATCCCGCACAACAACCGTGACGTAGCCGGTAGCGCTCAGACTAGGAAAGCCATTGTCCTGAGCAATAAGCGTCACAAGATTTGTCGAGGGTCCGTTCCCTTCACCCGTTGTCCATGTCAAATGCCGCGAAGACTCATCTAGGAAAACACCGGAGGGAGCGTCCTTTCCAAGTGATACCTGGACTAGCTGGTCTTGGTCCCGATCGGTGACAACTAACTGTAGATCTAGAGTCTCACCCTCATTGAGAACGACAAGGTTCGTAACTGAGATGAGAGGAGGAAGGTTTCCCAAGCTAACCGTGGTCTCTGCGTCGGGCGTACCGGGTGCAGACTCCTCGTTCCTATTGGCATCAGCCGCGATCGAATAGAATGCGAAATGTGAACCGTTGGTTCCAGGATAGGTCGCACTGATCAGTGTGGTGTTTGTCAGCCAATCCCTAAAGTCGCCATGATCGACAGAGACACGGATGTCGTAGTGTGCAATCCCTGCAGCCGCCTGCCCTAGCGAACCGATGTCCTCACCTGACCAAGTCACTTGAAAGTAGGGCCTGCTGGCGGAAGGGAGCGGCGAGACCCGACTTATCGGCGGGACGGTGTCAGAAGGCACTGATCCATTCGATTCATAGGTGAGCGTGTAGGTTCCCGTGCTGTCGTAGTCGGGGAGATGAAGCACGTTCTCTCGGATCGCTGGGAGGCTCATACCTTTAAACGTCCTGTCGGTAACCCAAACGTTGGTCTCGATCGCGACTGGCACGCCATCAGACCGAAGCACGCGGCCCGCTGAGGCTGAATCTGTGTTTGGAACGATTCGCGATAGTCAGCCTTCCACGGGCGAAGCGGGGTGATGTAGATCATCCGGATGCCGCTACCAATCCACCCAGCCTCGAAACGCCAGAGCGACCGCGCCGACTGACTCGATACCATGTCTCTACCCAAATTAGTCCTGATGAACTGCAGGAACTGCGCCGCGGAGCAGTCCGTCACTCTTTGGGAGAGCGTTAACCTGAACTTGAACCCAGAGCTGAAACCCCAAGTGATGGACCAGAGCTTGCTGAGACCGCGCTGCACTGGTTGCGGCTCGGTGCTCATGTTTGGCTATTCGCTGCTCTACCACGACATGCACCGTCATTTGATGATCAGCTTGGAGCATGTGGGGCACGAGAACAGGTCCAGTCTCGGGCTGCCCGACTACCGGCTCCGGGTGGTTCGGACCGCCAGCCAGCTGGTTGAAAAGATCACGGTTTTCGATGCCGATCTGGACGATCGCGCCCTAGAGATCCTGAAGGTCGGTGTGCTGGAGGATCTGATTCGCCGTTACCAAGAGCCGTTGAGAAAGATGGAGGCCTTTCCGCTCGATCCAGCTCAACTCCACTTTATAGGGACCAGCCCGGGGGAGAGAGGCTCGCGAACTCTCTTCCTGGTGCCGCTCCTGGGACTTACACCCGGAGCGCTCCTCTTAACCGCGGAGAACGCTTATTCGGAGGCGGTGCGACTCTTGGCGGAGCGGAATCCTCCGGCGGCTGAGGGGGAGTGGCTGAGAGTCGACTGCGACTGGGCGAAGAGTTGTCTGGGAGATAGGACGAGACTATTCGAGGTTGAAATCATGGTCTCCCCCGAGGCCCTCCAAGAGTATCCGGTGGGCTTGTCCCTCCTGCGGTGTCAGTTGGTCCTAGTGTCCGCATGAAACGATACGGCCATCTCATGGAGCAAATTGCTGAGCCCGACAATCTGCGTCTAGCTTTTTGGAAGGCCAGCAAGGGCAAGCGCGGTAAGCAGGAAGTCATCCGGTTTCGTGAAGACCTCAGCTGCAACCTGGAGGCCCTCGAAGAACAGCTCCGGACTGATACATGCGAGGTGGGCCAATATCACACCTTTCGTGAGATTGGCGTTTAGTATTGGGCGGGATTAAATTCGAGTTATGAAAGCGATTAGCCTGGACGAATTGCATAGGCAGACGGATGAGTTTGTGCGCTTGGCTATCACGGAGGATGTTCTGGTGGTCGAGGGTGGCATCCTATTGTGGTGCTGAAGTGTTTCCCGGAGAATCCATCGGGGTCGCAGCGATGGGAAGAACGGGAACAAGCCCTCGCTTCTATTCGGCAACTCGGCACGGGCTGCTTCCGATTCCACCGCGATCGGCGGCGTCTACCATGGCAAGCATCCCGCGACGGACCCGCAGCAGCTCGAAATGAGGCGATCAGTTACGCGGCTTATCGGATCCTGAAGGAACGGTATGCTCTGTCGCGGTCCTCGGCCAAAACACTGGCGGCTTTGGACGCTCGGATGATTGCCTTGGGCTACGATCCCAGCATTATTACCCAAGACCTGACAACACCTGCTGCCTCCGCGGATCGATCGGTCAGGTCTTTTTGGCAGGCACACCAGGGAACGTGTGCGCTCGGTGATGGCGAAAGTGTCAGGCGTATGGAGCTCACGATTTAGCCTGCTCGGGGTCCCAGGTCTTCTAGGTAAAGTTTTGCGACCCTTCTAGCAAATCAAGGTTTGGTAGGAGCTGAATCCCCGTCGCCTCTGCGCCCGACAGGGAGCGGTTGTATGGAGTTCAACCTTCAGGTGGTCGGGGTGGGCCGCTCGAGAAGCCGGGGTGGGACGATTTATCGTGGCGCGTCGGCCACCCTCAGCGCGGCTCTTGCAGCTCGTAGGCGTAGGGGGCGAAGTCAGTCTCGAACCGGCCCGACTGGAATGGCATCGTCCGAGTCTCGTAGAGCACGCGGACATTCTGCGGCGGGGGTCGCTTCAGCGGGCAGCGGGCAGGTTGACAAAAAGAGTTACGTCGAGCCGCCCACCTGCTTCGCCATCCAAGCCAGCTTACCGTCGCTGGAGGCAGCGGTGACGGGCCCCCACGGCGGGGTCTAAACTTTTGAAATTTGGAACACCCGAGAGCGATTGTTGTTGGGATTTCGGGGGCTAAAGAGAGGCATAGACCAGTAGTGTTCGGCGTAGCCGATGCTTGGAGAGGAGAAGAGCTGTGGAAGGGTTGTGTCGATGGCAATAGCGGTGGTTTTTCTGAGGTGAGTTGGGCGGCAGGTAGGATTGAGACAAAGCTACGCCCTAAAGGAGGCTCG
>JAYTTC010000698.1:0-13625 GCA_043745255.1 Verrucomicrobiales bacterium | reverse complement strand
ATGCTCCTTCGTTGCGTCTAGCTCCAGGCCAAAATCCCGGCGCGGCAAAACCGGAAGTTATTGTTGCACGCTTCCTATGGGCCGCGCGGGGTCTGAATTCGGTAGAAGTTTTGGGTTTCGAGTTGAATCCTATTGGTTATCCAGGCGACCCAATTGGTCGGATGACTTGGGGTCGACCACACGTTCGTCCCTTGGGAAAGAGCCGGATCTGTCCGTCTCAGGACCGCGTAAGTATGATTCGAGATGGCCTGGAAAGAGAGCGCCACAGCCGCTTCACCTTCGACGCGAATCGGTGTCGCTGGGTTCCAGTGAAGAAAGCTCTGCGGATCGGCCGGATCAGTCCCGGCCAGGTATTCGTTGCGATTGCTGACGCCGTCGCCATCGAGATCGATCGTTGCGTCAGCGGGACTGTTGGTATTGAACCCGTGAGACGCCTCCCAAAGATCCGACATCCCGTCCTTGTCAACATCCGCCAATACCGTGACGACCACGATCGCGCTGGTTACCGATCCAGACAAGTTGGTGACCGCGACCGTATAATTTCCTGCATTCACGGGCTGGGCATTGCTGATCACCAGAAGCGGGCCGTTCTGGTTCGCGATTGCGGTGGTGCCACGGCGCCAGCGATAGCCCGTGGGCCCACTTTCCGTGGCGCTCACCAGCAGACGGATGGGCTGGCCCACCAGGACCGTTGTATCGTCCGGGGAGGCGTGAAGGGTCGGAAGCACTGTGACCGTTAGCGAGGCAGGATCGCTGACAGCAGTTCCGATATCATCGGTGATTAAACAATCGTAGAGCCCACTCTGTGCCACGGTGGCATTGGGTATCGCGAACGAGTCATTGGTTCCCGCGCCGAAGGGAGTTCCTTCCCGTCGCCATTGGTATCTCAGGGTGCCGGTGCCGAGCGCTGCGACCTTAAACACCACATTGCTCCCCTCTCGAACTCGCTGATCCAACGGGTTCACGATAATAAAAGGCGGGAGTTTGATCGTGAGAGTCGCGTTGGAACTCACGGCGGATCCGAATCGATTGAACACCGTGGCCTGATAGTTCCCCCGCTGGGAGGGCTGCAGCGGATCCAAACGCAGGACCTTTTGGGTCTCCCCTGCAAGCAGGGATCCGTCATGACGCCATCGATACGAGAGTGGGCCGGCGCCACTCGCCAGAACCTGAAACTCGACGCTTTCAAAGGCGTTCACAACCTGACTTGTTGGTTCTGTCTGCAACACCGGAGCCGGACCTGGGAGGTAAACATTCCCTGGAGAAAGCGTTGCAGCAACCCAGCTCTTTGGATCGTCACCAAACGCAATCGGCGAGAGCCGATGAATCGAACTTCCATCGCCGTCACCTCCCGATCCCTCACCCGAATCCGAGTAATTCACCTCGTCCATCACCACTCCAACCCAGTTCCCCGAGGCCCCCTCCCTGGGCTTGACCACTCGCACCGAGTCCCCTGAATTTCCCAGCGCTCCCTTCCACGGACCCACCACGACAACGGTGGGGTCGAGCGCATAGGCCTGGCGAAACGAGGCGAGCACGGAAGGCTGCTGAACAGGATCGAAGCCGACGGCCAGCAGCAAGCCCTTAGAGGGCACGGTTAGCTGACTTGGGAAACGCAGTTCAATGCCTCCTTCGAGTCTCCACTCAGAGTTTGGGGAACCCGCGGTAAAAAGATTTAAAGGCAACGACGTTACATTCTGAAGTTCCACAAACTCGAGCTCGGATTCAGTTGCCACCCGGCTGGGTGCCGGGTGAAACGCGATTTCTGAAATCACCAACGGACCGACCCGTGGCCCAGTGTTCGGGAAACCCAGGCTGGGCTGCGATTGAGGGGCGAGGTGCTGCCTGCCTATTGAATCGATATGCCTTCCCAAGGTGACTCCCGGCTCGCTCGCTCCGAAGCGGTAACCGTGAACGTATCCGGTGAGGTTACCGCTGGCGTCGCCAGAGAAGATCCAAACCTCATCTCCGTCCCCACCAAAAGAAAACGCCGTCAATCCGGTATTGAAATCTGCCTCGCTGAAGAGGCGATAGCCTCCTGCCGGAATCGAGACCCCAGGAGGGATTCGATACTTCTTCGGATTATTGAAGTCGTCGGTGAGATACCAGTCGCCCAACGCGACGATTGCGGCGGTGGGATTGAATAGCTCGACTCGATCTATCGCTGGAGCAACCGAGGCTGCCAGGACTTCATTCACCTGAATGGGAGGGATGTCCGTTCTAGCCAATTCAGTCCTACCGGGGGAACCCAGTCGTCGACTGCTGATTTGCCAGCTGGACGAGTTTCCAAAGAGCTCCGGATCGAGCGGTTCCTGGGTCAGCACCAGCGAAAACCCAAGTCCATCGGTGATCGGATACCATCGATTGCTGTAGGAGAATTCGAGGATCTTTTCACCACTCGCGTCCTCCAATCGGAGAGCGTCGCGACCATTGCTCAGGGATCCGAGATACTGGCCTGCGATCCTCTCACCCACTCCGTAGCGTGACTGAAAAGCCGCTGAGTTTTTAACGATCAGCACCCTCTGTCCGGGCTCCAGTCGAGAAAGGCCGCTCCCAGTAAAATCAAAGGCAATACCGCGCGTGAATCTTACCCCAGCCAGATCGAGCGCTTGAATATCGGAAAGATTTCGAAGCTCGAGGTATTCAAACTCATCCGCCTTGTAGGCGTCTCCAGTCAGTGACGGCGGATGATACATCAGCTCGGTGATGCGGAGGAATTGCTGCGCCAGACTGGGCACGCCCGGATAGTGGGTGACAGAGATTTCGAGTCCGTAGTCATTGATCAACCGAAGAACACCTCCCCGAGCGGAAAGATGCCCGCGGTAGTTCCCCTGGACGAATAAACCCTCGCCTCGATGCGGGCTCGATGCCCGAGCCTGGAAGGAAAGCACCCTCGGTGTGAGGTAGAGAAGCCCGTTGCCCGGAATGACCGTGGCGGGCTTGAAGGCGAAGTCCACAGCCCCGGTCACTCGCCAGCCGGTCAGATCGATCGGGATGCTATTGGTATTGACCAGCTGCGCATACTCCTCGTTCTGGTCCCCGCTGGACGGATTGATCAGCAGCTCGCCGAATGAGAGAAAGGGAGCATAGGGCTGACGGCTCACATTGCTCGAACCGATACCGGGTAGGCGAAAACTCGTGAGATACCCGGGGCGGGGCAGCAAGTACTCATTCTTGATCCGGTCGAGGGCCTGCTGAAGTGTGAACGCGGGGGTCGAGTAAAAGGCGTTGGCTCCCCACTTCTTCTGGTCGAGCTTCACATCGGCTGCTATTTCGGGCGCCAGTTGGTCGATACGGTCCTGAAAATACGGCGCAATCAGAAACTGCTCCACCAGGGTGTGAATGCGACGGATGAGCATCTGTCGCGTACGGGGAGTATTGACGATGGCTTCGAGGATCGCATTGCGTTTTCCGCTCGAAAGCACATAGGGATTGGCGCCGATGAAGGGGTGGCTGGTGTAGTGGTCCGGGTCCGCCTGATTGAAGACAATCGTATCAGTGTTCAAGGCATCTGGACCAAAGCTCAAATCCAAATCCCAGGGCAGCATCCGCCAGCCCGCTCCGCCCGGCGTGTCGCGGTAGAGAAAGTAATTCTTGTCGCTGGCATCGATATTTTGAGCGATCGCCACGGTGGCCATGTAATTCAGCTGACCTGGAATATCCAAGTTATCGAACACGAAGGCCTCCAGGGCACTGCCCTTGAGTTGAAGTCCCTTCAGGAACGCCTTCAGGTCCGAGGTATCCTCAAACTTCCGGGTCTTCTTCTCGAATCCAGCGTCTGTGTCCGCGTTCGCTCCAGGGCCCGCCTTATAGAGCGACCCTTGATCGTCCATGCCGTGTCGTCTTAGGAACGCCGAGTCCGGCTGCTCCGTCCAGAGCGTGACGCTGTAGAACTTTCCATTCTGCTCGAGTCGGGTGTGGAAAATCTCCGGAGACGGCATTCCCGCGGCGAGTTGATGGTCTGAGTGAAGTCGCGCTCGGACATAGGACTTGTCGGTGTAGGTGGTATTGAGATCGAACTCCGTAACGGTAGCCACCCCCGGATGAATCCGGAACTCATGCTCCGGCGTCATCTCCACCTTGTAGCTCTTCTTCGGCCAGCTCCGCGACGTTCCTCCGCGGATCCGGATGTAGACATTGTCGTAAAATTCGCCGTCGTAATAGATCGAGCTTTGCGTGCCCGGATCGTTCTCCGCCAGCGATGGGTTCTTTACGAACCATTGCATCACTGGCATCGCGTTGGTGAGAGAAGGATCCTGCACCACGGTTCCATAATATTCTTCAGAGTTCAGTTTGTCAGGGAAGAGGGGCAAACGATTGGTGCGCGAGACGGAATCGGTCGCCACGATCGCGTAGCGGATCATCTGGCCAGGCGACGCGCTCCCCGCAGGAATGACTCCGGTGAAAATACTATCGCCTGCGGCACCGTCCCCGTGCGAGCCGTCGTCCACCATAGAGAGACTCACCGAATTACTATATTGAACCCGATAAATTAGACTGACCGCAGCCACCGGCGAGAAAGCGGCAGTCACCCGGGCGGTGATCTTCAGCTCCTCTCCCGTCGAGGGAACCGCTGGCGAGTGGGCTACCGCGCTGATCACCGGTCCGAGTGAGGGAATCCCAAATCGATTTTCTTTTCCGGGAGTCGGAGAAGTGAAGTACGAGGGCTGATTGGTCGTATTGACTATCGAGGAAGCTTCGAGCTGGGGATCCACAATGAAATCGTTGTCGCTTGCGGAAATATTGAAGACCTGGATTGCGAGAACGTTGGTGCCGGGTAGGAACGCACTCGAGGAATCGTTGAGATTCATCAACTCAGGCTCACGGGCATCGGACTGCGGACGTGCCTCGATCGCAAGTGAGTTCCAGGCGGCCGGATCGGGTGCATTTCGGCGAGCGACCTCCTGGCCATTGACCCAAACGATCACGCCGTCGTCATAGCGAAAGGACAATCGCCAGTTCACCAGGGTGGAAGGATCCGTTACGACGAAGGGGAAGCGAAAGAATGCGCTGCTTCTTTGTTCGAACAGATCCCGTGTCAAATCAGTCTTGATCGCCGTTCCAAATCGCACACCGGCATCATAGATTGCCGCGACCTCCGTTTCGGACAAGCCTCGGTTCCACAGTGCGAGCTCATCTAATCGACCATTCCAAATTCCCGGAGTCAGCGAGTCGACCAGTGTTCCTGCCTCATTTAGCTTGGCACCGATTCCGAGGTATGGACTGGACGGGACCACGATATCCCCGGTGTAGGACTTGGCCGCCACCAGTTCACCATCGCGAAAGAGGCGAAGAATGCTGCCGTTTGCCGCAAACGCCACGTGATGCCAGCTGCCGGTGCTGAGCGGAATTCCTTCGTGTACATTGAAAGATCCGGCGGTGGTGTTGAGGATGACATCGAGATCACCGGCGGTGTCGCGCAATCCGAAATGAAACTGTCCACTCGTGCTTGAGCCATTCTTCGCGATGGTGGCCGAGGTCGTGCGTGCGTCCGCCCAGATCCACGCGGAGACGGACAAGGCGTTCGTCGCTTTGGGATAATTCTCCACCTTACCCACCGCTCGATAGCTTGAGCCACGAAATCTGACGGCGTTTCCACTGATCCCCGCCACCCTCGGATTCCCTAAGATGGAGTACCCGACAATCAGGCCATCGCTCGCCACACCGGATGCATCGGCGAAGGCAGGCCCGTTGGTCTCATCCAGTTTCCAATATCCCGCCAGCGAGGCGAGGAGGCCCGGCTGTGGAACTCGGTTAAGTTCCCCCAGCGCATAGCCAATCGGAGCGATTGCGGTACGCCATCCGTGGTCGTCAAACGCAGGCAATGTCCAGGAGAGAGCCAGGGAGTCATCGCTCGGGAACATCAGTCGTGCCAGCGCATTCGAGGAGATCAAGGTCACCGGACGAGTGCCGGTATCCAGTCCGAAAGAAACATCATCCAGCTGGGCCGGGAAGGCGGGCGCGTAATCGCTGACCACTTGTTTCCCGTCGGGAAGCACCAGACCCAAATACTCCCCGGACGAGGTCAATTTGAAGTTGGTGTGCAGCGGAGCACCGGCCTGATGCCGATCCTTGCTCGACGCGAACACCACCAAAAAACCGTTCGGAGGGAGATTTGTGGCCGGGAAGCGCCACTGGGTAAGCCGAGCGGCGTCATCCGTAAGATACCAATTGTCCAGATCCACAGCCGCGGCACTCGTATTGTGAAGTTCGATCCAATCCGAAAATTCGCCGTTCTCATCCGCTAGAGTTTTCGTGTTGGACGACATGAACTCGGAGATCACCACCTGGGATCGAAGAGGAGCCGCTGTGGCCATGAAGAGGAGGAGAGTGCCGCCAAACAAAAGTGCACGCATCATAGATAAAACGGTTACGGAATCTGGGTGGCGATCAAAGTGCCTGAAAGAAAGCTGTTTTCCAACGGCAAATCACAATAAATGAAGGAGAGTTTAGCGTGGCCTAGAGATCCTCCCGCACTGCAGTTATCGAGAGGAACAGCGTGTTCTCGACTCGAATCTTAGTTTTTTATACAAAAGCTGCCGGTTGCAGTGTCGATCTCATGGAAATGGGCTCCGAGAGCAATGAACAGAATCGCTGGTGCGAGGCGCTTTATGAAGAGCGCGCCGCCGGGCTGATCCTTTACGGACGGGCACTGGGGCTGTCGCACGCGGAGTCTGAGGACGTCCTCCAGGAGACTTTTATCGCTTTGATAAAGCTTTCCAAGGTGCCGGAGGACCCGGTGAGCTATGGAATCCGAGCGTTTCGCAACCGTGCGATGAACCATCATCGCAGCCTGTGGCGGCGGCTGACCCGAGAACTCGAAGTGCAGCGCTGGTTCGAGCCGGCCCCGGAAGAGCCGCCTGCGGAGCGAGCCGCGATGCGATGCCTGGCCAAGCTGCCCACCGATCAGCGCGAAGTGATCGTGCTGAAAATTTGGCATCATTACACGTTTGATGAGATCGGAAGACTGCTGGAAATCTCTCCGAACACGGCGGCAGGTCGCTACCGCTACGGAATCCAAAAGCTCAGACACTGTTTACGAGGTAACACTTATGACGAACAATGGGAATCAGTGGGAGACGATCTTGAGGTCCTGGACGCCACGTCGGCCCTCCCCGAGACTTAAGTCTTCAATTTTCAGTGCCGTGCCCGCGAATCGAGGGCTCGAAAGCGAGGTTCCAGGGCTTCCATTGAGTTGGCAGTGGTTCACTCCAGCCACCGTCGCTTTCCTGCTCGCCTTGGTGATGTTGGGCGAGGCTCCAGTCCCCCTGCCTCGCGGATTGATTCCCAGCTTGGCGGTCGCCCAGCCTCAGCTTTCCTCCTACATGACCCTGCACAGCCCGCACAATACACTGGCCCTAAACGATACAAGTTTTGCATCGACAAGCCTGCATCGCACCCCTTCAACTCACCTTCCCCTGTCGGGGACCAATAGCAGCGTAAGTCCTTAAACCCATGAGCCAGAATAATCCGAAACCTTCCCCACAAGGGAAGACGCCAGGGTCGTCACGCCCAGCGGACTCGAAGAATCCTTCTGTTCCCAGGACCGATCCGTCCGACGCCGAAGGCAGTCCTCCGACTCAGCTCCCTGGATTATTTCGCCGTGTGGACTGGGTAACGTTCGCGATTACGGCGCTGATCACGATGATCGGCTACGTCTGGACGCTGGCTCCGGACCTGACGCTGCAAGACTCAGGCGAACTCGCGGTTGCCTCCATGTATGCCGGCGTGCCTCATCCTCCGGGTTACCCCATCTGGACGATCTACACCTGGCTCTTCACCCTGCTTCCCATCTCCAACATCGCCTATCGTGTTGGCCTTTCCTCAGCGTTCGCGGGTGCAATCTCTTGCGGCTTTATTGCGATGATGGTCTCGCGCGGAAGCAGCATGCTCCTCGAGGGCATCTCGATGTTCAAGAGTCTGGAGCGTCGGGTTGAGAACTCCTTCTGCGTGGTCGCAGGCCTAGTCGCCGGATTACTGATGGGATTCAACGGATTCATGTGGAGCCAGGCGGTGGTCGTCGAGGTTTACACCTTGAGTGTGTTATCCCTGACCGGGGTCCTGATCTGTCTGATGCGCTGGATCTACTCCCCGCGACAGCACCGCTATCTCTATCTCGCATTCTTCTGGTTCGGCATCTGTTTTAACAACCATCAGTCGCTGCTCGTGACCGCAATGGGTCTGGAGATCGCGGTAATCGCCACGTCGCGCTCGCTCGGGCGCGAGTTTGTCTTCTGGAACGTCATCCTGTTCCTGGCCGGACTCTTCCTGGCGAGCGCGGGAGGCATCCCCACCCTGAGTGAGAACCCACCGGTGATGATCATTTTCTGCGGCGTCGGCATCGCGTCCCTCATCACTTGGATCTGGCTCGCGATCGTCACACGCAAACGGATGATCGAAGTGGTTCGCGATCTTGCCTTGGTGGGTTGCCTGGGATGTCTGGCGCTGATTCTTGGCGGGGTCACGAATTACGTGGAGATCTTCGACGAGAACAGAGGGCGGTTCGTGCTGGTCTGCTTGGGCTTCATCGCCTGCCTCAGCGCTTTTGTAGCGCTGACCTTCACTCCCAGCCTTGCCGGTCTGGCTCCATTGGGAAAGGAATGGAAGACAGCCCTTGTTTCGGGCATCGCCTGGGCGCTGGGAGCTTCCTGCTATATCTACATGCCGCTGGCGAGCATGAGCAACCCGCCGCTGAACTGGGGATATCCCCGGACGGTGACCGGCTTCATCCACGCTTTCACTCGAGGGCAGTATGAGCGGATTCACCCCACCACGGACTCGCAGACCTTCCTCAAACAGGTCTACTACACTCTCATTGAGGGAACTCTCGCAGAGTTCAACGTCATGTGCCTGGTGTTCGGCTTGGTGATCTGTATCTGGTGGGTTTCACGCCAGTCGTGGAGGTCCAGCAGCAAGGCTGGAATTCTCGCCGGTTACGCGGTCGGCCTTTTGGCTCTCATTGGATTGCTGAATCCGTACACCATCTCGTGGATGGAGTCCCACCGCGCCTTCACTCCCCTCTGGATGCTGGTGCTTACGGGGGTGTACCTCGGCCTGGCTCCCCTCTTCACCTTGCTGCTCAATCCCACGTTTCTTTTTTGGAAGGAGATGCAAAAAAGAGAGCGCGCTTGGATTGTGGCGCTGACGGGGATTTACGTCTGCCTCGGACCGTTTCTGATGCTGCTCCTGAACCCGGCGCCAGATCGACAGTCCCTGGAGCTGAATAAAGTATTCTTCACCGCCTCCCAGGTGATGATTTCCATGGGCATCGGTTATGGCATCACGCTGCTCCTTGCGCTGATGGCCCAGTATTATAGCCAGATCCGACTCCCCTCCCTGGTCGGCTTCTCTCTCACGGTGGTGGTCGCCCTGGTGGAGGTGGTCCTTGCTTTCTGGGACTCAAGCTACGGCCTGCATCATTTCACCGCGATCTACGCCCTGGCCCTGACCGCTGCAACCACCGCACTATTGTTCCTCAACGCTCAATCCGCACCGATTAAACCGTTGCTGCTCCTCCTCCTCCTATCCCCCGGTTACTCGGTGCTCTCTCACTGGGAGAACAACGAGGAGCGCGGGCATCTCTTCGGATACTGGTTCGGGCACGACATGTTCACGCCTCCGTTCAAAGCCAAAGACGGCAAGCCGCTCTATCCGGACATGGACAAGCATACGGTGCTCTTCGGTGGAACGGATCCGGGTCGTTTCAATCCGACCTATATGATCTTCTGCGAAAGCTTCATCCCTGCGGATAAGAAGCCGCATGATCCGTCATTCGACCGACGCGATGTCTATCTCATCACCCAAAACGCGCTGGCTGACGGCACCTACCTGCAGTACATCCGCGCGCACTACAATCGCAGCACGCAGCCCGATCCGCCGTTTTTCACTGAACTCCTTCGCGGAACCAAAGAGCTCACTGAAAACTACAAAACCAACTGGCTGGCGAAGATGGCGGTGCCCGTCGATCGTTTCTTCCTGAACCTTGGCGACTCGATTGAGAAGAATCGACGAACAGGCAGCTCACTCTTCAAGGCCGACCATTTCGTCGATGCCCGTGGCTTCGCAGCGAAGCTAAAGGCAGGGAGTGATCCCCTCTCCAAATTTCTATTCGCCGCCCTGCGACCGGAAACACAATCCGCTCTCTCCGCGGATCCGGACGCCGCGTCGACTAAATCACGCCTCGCCGAGGACCTGAATCGAGTGTTGGATTCCGAATCGATCTACCAGCCAGACCGATTCGCCAGCCTCTCCCTCTCCCAGCACGTGAAGTGGTTCGTGGAAGAAAATCCACACGGCCATACTCGCATCCGATTGAATCGGCTGCTGATCGAAGAGGCCTATCCGAAGGAAATCAGCCACACTCCAGGCGGGGTTTACCCGGATCGCGAAATCAAGACGCCCTCCAACGAAGATTCGCAGCGCTGTTTCAACGAATACATCACCGATGCGAATCGACGGCTCGATCACGATATGAAGAACCCGGGGGTGCAGCGACAGATCCGCCCCGGAGAAGACGTCAAGAACGTAAACGGTCGCGTCCAGGTCTCGGGACAGTTGGCGGTGATGAGCATCAACGGTCTGCTCACGCGAGTGATCTTCGATCAAAATCCGAACCACGAGTTCTATGTTGAGGAAAGCTTCCCGCTCGACTGGATGTATCCCTATCTGACTCCGTTTGGAATCATCATGAAGCTCAACCGCAATCCGGTGGCGGAACTGACCCAGGAGATCGTGGATCGGGATCATGACTTCTGGAGTCAATATTCCGAACGCTCGATCGGGAATTGGATCACCTACGACACCAGCATCAAACAGATCTGCGATTTCGCCGAAAGGGTGTATCTGCGGAAGGACTTCCAAGACTACAAGGGTGATCGCGCCTTCGTCCGAGACAGTGATGCTCAGAAGGCGTTCTCGAAGCTTCGCAGCTCAATTGGTGGATTGTACGCCAACCGCCTCCAGACGAGTCGCATCCCCACCGAACAGCAGCGGATGCTCAAGGAGGCCGAGTTCGCCTTTAAGCAGTCGTTCGCGTTCTGTCCCTACAGTCCGGAAGCGCTCTTCCGCTACATCAACATTCTGGTCACGTTGAATCGAGTGAATGAGGCGCTCCTGCTCTCCCACACAGCTCTCAAATTCGATCCCGCGAATGGACAAATCAAAGGGTTGATGGACGAACTGGAGCGGATTCGCGCGCAGAACGGCGGAGGCAGCGCTTCCCAGCAAGGGATGCCCGCCGAGAGCCCAGCCCCCAACGCTGCGTCAAGTGCCGCGCTGCAGCTCCAGCAAACCTTCCAGGCTGCGGCCAGCTTGATCGCTGCGCAACAGACCAACCAGGCGATCGCGATCGTAGACACCCTCCTCCAGACCGGTAGCAACGACCCTAACTCCATGCTGGCGGCGGCGCAGCTCTACAATCAGATGTTTCAGTTTCCCAAGGCGGAACAGGCTTTATCCCATTATGCACGGTTGTTGGGTGAACAGCCCGAGGCGTGGTTCGATCTCGCCGCGATGCAGGCCATCCTCAACAAGAAGTCTGAAGCCATCGCTTCGCTCAAATCCGCCCTCCTGTTCGAAGTGAAGAGGAAGGGCAAGGCGACTCCCGGTTCGCCGCCCTCTCAGCACAATCTACTCGACCTCGCGAAGTCGGATCAACGCTTCGCTCCCATGTGGGAGTCTCCCGAATTCAAGGCGATGCTGGACTCGATTCCAAAATGAAAGAACGGTAGTTGCGCCCGTGGCTTCACACTCTCTTCCCCTGCTCTCCTGCGGGAGCATCCAATGTAGCAGGTTCCGGGCAGAATGAGTGAGGTCACTCCTGAGGGCGGCTGTGGAAACGCAGTGGGAAGCTTGCGTTAAACCCGAAGATCCATTTGTCGCCTGTGTTGCGTCCGGACAAAGTTTTGGCGACCGTGATTTGATAGGAACGCCCCCCTGGGTCAGAGAAACTGATCGCCCCTTCAATCGAACGGCTGATTTCCTTAACCTGCGGGAATCCGTAGGTGGTTCCGAATCCTGGGCCGAGAATATCGGGTCCGCTCAAACCTTGCTCATGGCGATACGCTCCAGTGAACGTCACGGAGTGCCAGTGCTGGAAGAGACCGACGGTTCCTGCGAGATCATCCGGCACATGGTGGTTGCGATTGCGATAGCCCACTTCGGAATAGACCCCCAGTCCGCCCGGAGTGAGGTGTTTTCCGATCATGAGCGAAACCTCCCCACCGCTGGCTTTATCACCGGGATTGAGCGGAGGGAGAGTGCTGGGGATATCGTAGTCGCCCGCAATAACGGCTCCCACCCGCAGGGCAACAGCGGGGACCCCACGATGCTGGTTCTGGTTCTCCTCCAGGACTCGATAGCGAAGGCCGATCCGACTATCATCCAGTCCTGCACGATGAAAGGACGCGCCGGGAGGATCAAAGCTAACCCGGGTGTATCCGATCGCCCCATCCAATGCGAGCTTGGCCGTGATGCCATATTCCGAAGCAATATAGCCGGTCTGCTGAACAATCTTCGCAGGCAGGTCGGACTTCTGTTTCCCCAGCCAGAATTCATCAAAGAATTGATGCGTGTATCCCGGCGCAATAAACCACTCACCTGCGCCTGGAAGCCACACGTTTTGGCCATGGGCGCAGGTTGCAAAAACCAGGGAGACTACAACACTCAGTCGTTTTCCGGTAGTCATGAATCGGCAGGGTCTTAAGGTTTGGTTCGAGCGGGAAATTGCTCTTTCACGAAGTATTCCAAGGCGCTGAGCTGATCCTCCGCAAGATGGCCCGCCAGTTTCCTGAGGTCGATTTTTTTAGCCTCAGAGGCCGGAAGCAGGGCTTGAAGCGCTTCAAGGCGCGGAACCAGGTTCGCCGGGGCCGGGCGAATAGAGGCTGTGTCTTGCTCCTTGTAGATTTTCTGCCCCAAAGCGTAGTGGGTTTGATCCGGAGTTGAACGAACCCCACTCGGAGGAGACGGAGCGGGAAGACGATGGGTATAACTCCCAGATCCCTCAGAGCACAGAGGCGTTAGAACCGTCAAACTGCTTGTCAAAAACAAGTAAAAGAATCGCATAGTCAAATCGCAAGGCTGGCTGTTCGCCGGGTAAGAGACCTGGCAGGAGGATTTATTCCGTTCGACTTCCGAGACGGTAGACTGACCCGAACTCCCGCCTCCCCACACCGGTTGATTCGAGTGGGGCGGGAGGCCCAGCATTCGATGGCGGGTCTGTCCGGCAAGGCGCCGTCAGGATATCCTGCGGGAGGTTGCAGGAGCAGCCTTCGGTTTCTCTTTTTTCGGTTTCTTAATTTCTTTTTTCTGACTTCTGTTTCCTTTGGCCATAATGAGTTCCTGGTTATTGTTGGCCCTCAGATAGACAAGTTTCTTAAAATTATACAACACAAGAAATACATCAGGAGAATCAGCCAGCGGGTGGGGTTAAAAGTGGGTGGGAATGGAGTCTCGCAGATTCGAAGACATGGGGCGGGGATGGGCCGATACGGCCCACGCTACAGACTGCAGCCCGGCTTCTGTAGCGTCGTTCGTATCGAACGATCCGGACGGGGATGGGCCGATACGGCCCACACTACAGAACTACAGCCCTGCTTTGAAACAGTGCAGGTAGAGTTCAGAGCCCT
>JAYTTC010000697.1:0-3635 GCA_043745255.1 Verrucomicrobiales bacterium | reverse complement strand
GAAGAGGGAAACCGTGCGAGGGCACGCCCGCTGCAGTTCTGTAGCGTGGGCCGTATCGGCCCATCCCCACCTCACCTGCTGACACTCAAAGCTTCCAGAATGTGGAAGAGGTGCAGAGGCTTGTCATCCGTGGATCTCCGCCTACTTTCATGCCGTGGCCATTGCCGACCAGCTTCTCACGATCCAATCTCGCATCCGTGCTGCTTGTGCTCGCACCGCACGCGATACATCTGAAGTGACCTTACTGGCGGTCACCAAGGGCCAACCGATCGACGCTATCTCCGAGGCCTTGGCCCTCGGGCAGATCTGGTTCGGGGAGAGCAAGGTCCAGGAGGCCAAGTCCAAAATCCCGCTCGCACCCTCCGCCGCGCGATGGCAGATGATCGGACATTTGCAGAGCAACAAAGCTCGGGATGCCGTCCATCTGTTCGAGATGATTCAGAGTGTAGACAGTCTCAAGCTAGCCGAGGAACTGAACAAGGTCGCGGACAAGTCAGCCAAGACCGTTCGGATCCTGCTCGAGGTGAACGTGGCGGGGGAGTCGAGCAAGTTTGGCTATTCGCCGACGGCGATGCTGGAGGAATTTCTCACGCTCAACGCCCTCCCTCGGCTGGAGATTCACGGCCTGATGACCATCGCCCCGTGGTCGCCAACTCCGGAGCGTTCCCGCTCCGTCTTTCGAAGGCTTCGGGAACTGCGAACCGAATGCGAGCAACGGCTCGGAGCCCCGCTTCCCGTGCTCAGCATGGGAATGAGCGATGATTTTGAAATTGCGATCGAGGAAGGCTCGACGATGGTTAGGGTAGGCACTGCTTTGTTTGGGACCCGATCCTATCCCAAACGGGAGCTGGGCACTGCGGTGGAGGGTGACTGAGCAGAGAATGAATTGACCACTCAAGAGGTCCATCGAAGCGCCGATGCATTCTCCAAGATAGCAGCGCCCGAAGGGTGCAGTAAGTGAGAATAGGATTGTAGTTTCGGATAAACTTAGAAGATTTGCATAAGTGACCGCAGACATATTCAAGCCCGAGATCGAGGAAGCCTTGAAGGCCTACGATAAATTCATCGTGTGCCTCAACAAGACGCCCGAAGATTGTGAAGCCTCTCTCTTCTCCCTGATGGAGAAGGCGATCAAGGCCTACGACAACCGTGGGCCGCATCTCCGGCATGGTATCGCGTTGGATAAGCAGGTCACCATCATCTTGAGCCAGACCGAGACCGATCGGCCCCTCTGTGGTATCTATTTCAATCTCCATTCCCCTTACCAGAAGCGGGCCCTCGCCAAAGTGGGCAAAGAAGAGGAGTGATCTGCCTCTCTTCCCCAGGGGAGGGGTTGTTCGTGGATTGGCGCAGTCTTTTTTCTTCTTCGGTCGGCGTGAGCCCGTTATCGAACGGTGTTTCCTCATACCCTTCTCACGTTTTGCTCACCCCTATTCCAGCGGTAGAATGGCCCCAGGGTCAGAGGTGCAACCGCGCCCTCCTCAGCCGTTTTTTTCCCCCGAATTTTCTGGAGAATCTCCGGAGTAGGCTGAATGGTTCGCGGGTCTTTACAGCTTACTGAAAGGGCACGAGGGCTGTCGGCATGCCTTGGGGCATTCGCACCTGTGTCCATGATTACTTTGATTATGACCAAGACGGGATCTTTTGGCTGGGGGAAGTGGTTTTTTTTGCTGCTGCTGGCGGGAGCTGGCTACGGTGCCTGGCGTTGGTACGGGAAGCGAGAGAACGAAGCGCCGGTCGCCTTCAAGACTGCTGCCGTGGTCAAGGGTGAACTGGTCCAGCAGGTGACCGCGAACGGACAGATTTCCCCGGTGAAGAACGTTACGGTGGGCACCCAAGTTTCGGGCATCATCAAGGAAATGTACGTGGACTTCAATTCGCGGGTCACCAACGGCCAGGTCATCGCCCGGATTGATCCTTCCACCTATGAACAGAATCTCGAACAGGTGCAGGCCGAACTCGCCAGCTCCAGGGCCGCGCTCGAATACACCGAGTTGAACTATAAACGGGCCAAACTGTTGACTGCCTCCTCGCTGATCTCCTCTGCGGATTACGACAAAGCCGTGGTGGATCTCCATCAAGCGGAGGCTGTGGTGCACATGCGTGAGGCGGCCGCGCGGAAAGCCGCTGTGGACTTGGAGCGCACCACGATTTTCGCTCCCATCGACGGAATGGTCATCACCCGCACTGTCGATGTAGGCCAGACCGTGGCGGCCAGCTTTAGCACGCCCACGCTGTTCAACATCGCGAACGACCTCAGCAAAATGCAGATCGACGCGATGGTCTCCGAGGCGGACGTCGGTGGCGTCGAGGAGGGCCAGGCCGTGAATTTCACCGTCGATGCGTTTCCGCAGCGAAAATTTCGCGGTTCGGTCAGGCAGGTCCGCTTCGCGCCTACCACAAACCAAAACGTGGTGAGTTACTCCACCATCGTTCAGGTGGACAATGCAGACCTGAAGCTTCGCCCTGGCATGACAGCGAATGCCACCATCGTGATCATGGAGCGCAAGGGCGTCCTCCGTGTTCCGAATTCGGCTCTGCGCTTCCGGCCTCCTGCCGGAGCGGTGGTGGAAGGCAACACGAATGCGCCAGCAGCGGCGAAAAACCAGGTTGAGTTGGCCACCAGTGGCCCCTTTGCCGGACTTCCCATCCCCCCTTGGCAGGTGAAAGGTGAGCGTCGCCGGCCGACCGATCCGGAAAGGGCCACCTACGAAGGATCGCTCACGGCGGAGCAGAAGCAAAAATACCAGGAGATCGTCGCAGCAATGCGCGCCCGCTTCGCCCAAGGCGAAGGGGGGGCAGGGGGTTCCGGGGGTGGAGAACGCCAGCGGAAGAGCGAGCCGGAAGGGCCGCGCACTCAGACCGTCTACGTGCTGGAAAAAGAGGAAACCGCCACCGGGCCTGAGAAGACCGTCCTAAAGATCGTGACCGTGAAGCTTGGCATCTCCGACGGTGCGAACACCGAAGTGCTGGAAGGCTTGAAGGAAGGAGACGTGGTCGTGGTGGGGACTATCAGTCCAGTCCCGGCCACCAGCGCATCAGCCAGTCCATTCGGCAGCCCGTTTGGCGGCCCGCCTCGGCGCTAGGTGATTTTGAGATCTCGAATTTGAATCCGCGAATCCAGTGAGCACCCCTGTCATTCAGCTCGAAAACTTTTGTAAAACCTACACCAGCGGGGAAGTGAAGGTGCATGCCGTGCGGGGTGTGTCGCTAGTGATCCAGCCGGGCGAGTTCGTCGCCATCATGGGTGCCTCTGGCTCGGGTAAGAGCACGATGATGAACACGCTGGGCTGCCTCGACCGCCCAACCAGTGGTCGCTTCCTGATCGACGGGGTGAACGTCATCGATTTGACCCGTGACGAACTGGCCGACCTGCGCAACCAGAAGATTGGCTTCGTCTTCCAGGGCTTTAACCTCCTGTCGCGGACCACCGCCGTGGAAAATGTCGAACTGCCGATGCTATACCGTCGGCCCGCGCTTCCCAATCGCGAGCAACGCGAGCGGGCGATGAAGTCTCTGGAGCTGGTCGGGCTGGGTGACCGTTCCGATCACACGTCCAGCCAGCTTTCCGGCGGTCAGCAGCAGCGGGTGGCCATCGCCCGCGCGCTGGTGAACGAACCGAAGCTGCTCCTGGC
>JAYTTC010000696.1:0-3635 GCA_043745255.1 Verrucomicrobiales bacterium | reverse complement strand
TACCTCGGATACTTGAAGAACCTGCGTGCGGTCGGCTGTCCTGAGAACAGGGTGAGACAGATTATTTTCTACGACGCCAACGAATTGTTCAATCAGCGCCGTCTCCAGGCGGCGATCACCAATGACTTCAAGTGGTGGCAGACGGACAACCAACTGGCCACCGGCGGTTACAATCCGGAGTTCCAATCCCGGATGCAGAATCTAGTGCAGGAGCGGCGAGAATTACTGACTCGCATGCTCGGAGCCAACTGGGAAGAGGAGGATAAAACGCCCTCGCTCGCCAATCATACCATCGCGCTGACGGGACCTGTCCTCGGAGGACTAAATCCCGAGCTCTACCTGGGAGTCCAGGAGATTTGCGCTCGCTCGGTTTCCCGTCATCAGGACTACCTGATGGGCCGATTTAACGAAGGGCAGGCAAGCAGTCAGGTGGAGCTGGCCAAGCTCCGCGATCAGACCCGCAAAGAGCTCTCCACGATCTTGGATCGTGATCAGTTGGAAGAATTCCTCCTGCGCTTTTCACACAACTCAAGTCGTCTGCGACAGGATCTGCGAGGACTTGGGCTCACTCCGGATGAATTTCGGAAAGTGTTCCGCGCCACCGACCAAATTGATCATCAAATCCAGTTGGAATATGGCGGGGAGGAAGCACTCAGTCCCAAGCAGCGGGAAGGAGTCACGCGACAGCGTGAGCAAGCCATGGCCGGAGTGCTGGGCCAAGATCGCTACGCCCGTCTGGTGTTGAGTCGTGATCCGGTCTACCGACAAGCCCAAGCTGCCGTGCTGAACACGGGCGCTCCGGATAGCTCGATCCCGGTGCTCTATGAGCTTCTCCGCACCAGCCAGCTGAAACGGCAACAAATCCTTTCCGACACCAACCTGACCGCCGATCAAAAACAGGACGCCCTCACTGCGGTAAATCAAGATTTCCTAAAGCAGCAGAGGAAGATCCTTGCCGATCGTTGATCTCCCGGACCTGGCGCAAGTCCAGATCATCGGCTCTTTTTTCCGAAGGAAAATATCTAGCGGATCACGACAGGTCCCAGCTTCACCACATCGCTGCGGAACTTCTTGTAGCCGGCGCTGTGCAAGTCCTTCGCCAAAACCCCGTCGCCATAGTATTCCATGGCGCCGCAATCGCTCACCAACTGAACCGTTGAATTCTCCGTCCATGGCGCAGAAGGCAGCTCCACAATTGCCTCCGGATGGAGTCCGGTAAGATCAGCGAGACGCAACTCGGGCGGATGTTCTGGATTCCCATCCCAGGTGAACATTCGAAAGTCGTGCGGCAAGCTCGGGGACTTTCGCCCGGGCGGTCCCGCGACGATGAGCACGTTGGTTCCGTCGCACATGACGTCGCGCACGCCCCGGCCGCCTAGATCGAGCTGGATTGGCGCTCCAAACCGAGCCGAACCTTCCGGGTCTCCCGAGGCCGCGAGGGCAAAGAAGTTCGTAACCGGAACTATCAACGCTTTCCAACGCGCATCGGGTGGCACGAGCGGCGCACGAAACGCGAGCCATGCGGTTTGAGGGTCACCCACGGCACGGCAAACTCCCTCTATGACGAATCCTTCTCCTGAGGGTTCCTTCGACGGCACTCCCGGAGCGGCACTGGCAGTGAGCCCGAAGAAATTGGTCCCGCGGCGGTGAGCGTTCGAAGCATCCCAATGGATGAGATCCTGCAAAAGATAATCGTAGCGCCCGATAAACTGCAGCTCGCTCGCCTTCCCCGTTCCGACCAGATCAGTCCGAAAAAGTCGCCCTCGATTCAAGGCCGGCTGTCCCGCTCGATCATGTGACTCTGAGCCCACCCAGTAGAGCTGATTGCCCTGCCGAACCGCCGCCTCGATATCGATCTCCTTGGGCTTGCCGTTGTGATGCAGGTCGGTCAGACCGAGAAATGGATTCATGTCGAACTTCGCTGCGGCTGGACCGTTTTGATCGCGTGCATAAAGACGCAACGTCTGATCCTCATCGTCACCGACGACCATCCAACCGGAGTCAATGGCCAAGGCAGCGGAGCCATCAGAAGCACCAAGATGCCAGTAACCACCGGCACGATCGGAAGCACTCGCGGCGTAATGAATACCAAAACGCTTAGTGTGAACCCCATCGCGCAAGGTGACGTGCAGATGGCTGTAGCCAACCCCTGTGGGAATGATGGTGAGTGATAGCTGCCGCTCCCCGAGAGGCTCCGGCAACACATTCGTGCTGCGGACCACCTGAATATCGGAGGAACTGATGCGGTAGTATTGAGGACGGAATGGCACCGCCCACTCCGGAAGCGTGAGGATGACCTTAGGATTTGAAGTGACCTCGAGAACTCCGCTGAGATCCGGAAGTTCTTCGACCTCCTTACTCTTGGCCGCTTCCAAGGACTTGTTGGTCTTGGGTGCGAGAGGGGTTTTCCCGGGAACCAACGCCCCCCAGGCCACGATCCCAATCGCTAGGACCAAGACCAAACCCGTTCCCATAAATTTCATCGGCGTTGCCATGCCACAGCTGCAATCTACCACCGAGTTGGCATGCCGTAAAGACCCTCAATTCTTCCCATGGCCGCCAAAGGCCCATTCTATCCCAGCCATGGCCATCGGCTCCGGGTTTCGTCCGCAGCTTAGGACTCCGGAGATTAAAAGAGAGTTGCTGGGAAATTTTGAGACACTTCATTCGTGCTCAGAGCGTGACGCGCACTCGAACGAACGAGTGAGCGTGCGCAGGGAGCGGCTGCGGAAGGCGCCAGGTGTAAATCGCGGTGCCATCCCCTTGAGATTTCATAGACACAAGGATCGCCCCAGAGGTCCAGGTGCTCAGGTCCTCGGAGAGTTCCACATGGTACCCAAGGTCCGACGAGTCGGTTCGACCACGAAATGTCACGGTGAGGTAGTGGGTCGAATTGCCATTCACGGTAAGGTCGATGATCTGAGCCGCGGGCTGTGGCGCAGTCGAACCCACCGAGGGATCCCCAACGAAGGCGTATTCCAGAAGGTTGTTCAGACCGTCACCATCCGGATCAGCAGCGGGATCGATAACTCCTCCGTGCGAGGTCCCCCACGCGACAAAAGTAAGTCCGTCTGCTCCTCCCGGAGTTCCGAGCGGAGAGGTGCTAACCTGCCAGTTTCCCGGCAAGGTCGAGTCGGGTCGGGAGTTGGGTGAGATCAACTCCAAGCTCCGCCCTGTTCCGTTCGCGCCTATCGGCCAGGGGTTCGTATCTTGATACACCACCGAACGAATCGGCGTATTGCTACCGTAGGAGAGGGTAATCAGCTCACCCGAGTTTTTGAGATTTCCTGCACCGTACTCTCCAAAAACAGGCTTGCCGATACCGTAACGTTTTTCGAACGCGGCGCGGTTCTTAACCACCAACCCGTATGCTCCGGAAGCGAGAATCGTCCCGGGTGCGAACTCATAGTTCACTCCTGTGGTGAACCCCACGCTCGTGAGATCAATTGAGGTCGAAGCGGTATTCTTAATCTCAAGGAATTCGAAGTCCTCGTCGAGAAACCCAAGCGCCAGTTCCTCGCTGCTCGCTGCCCGTGGATGATACATGATCTCGGAGATCACCAAACTATCCTGGTATGCGGTCACATCCGGTGCGCGGCTCACAAATTGGACTGCCTCCGACCAGCGGCTCCAAC
>JAYTTC010000695.1:0-13645 GCA_043745255.1 Verrucomicrobiales bacterium | reverse complement strand
AAGGTAACTTCGGAAGGATGGCGGCTCCACCAGTAGACAAATGGCGAAAGCCCGAGATCGATCAGCGCCGCGATTCGAGCGCGGTCGACTGCCCACTGCCATATTCGCTCACGAGGATTAAACGATCCGATCTGCTGAATTCCGTAGAGCACCAGCGCGAAGCCAGCCACGCTGGTCCACAGATGCACGCCGCGCGCGGGTTCCGCCTTGGCGCTTTGCACCGCTGTCACCAACACTAAAGGCAAACCCCAAAACACCGCCGAGAGCCCGCGTATCAAGCGTCCAAGCGAAGGAAACAGGGTGGGATCCGTTCGCCCAAGGCCAGGTCCGGCGTCGGTTTGGAAATCAGCCGGGGATTCCATTAGAAAGAACAACATCCCTTGAGCTGCCGGAAGAGGCTCGAGGTTCCCGCCAGGGTGCGGATAGTTTGCCGTAGGCTCACTGGATGCCAAGGTAGGTGTATTCCCTGAGACCGCGTTCATAGTCATCCAGGAGACGCATCCCTTCGGACGGCCTCATCCGGTCCGCCTTGATGGCCTCGTCGATTTGCGCCTTCATCTGACGCTTCAACTCGTTCTCATCGTACTGCACGGCCGAGAGCGCTTGCACGACCGTGGAGCCTTCGATGATCTCTTCCACGTAATACCCACTGGCTTCATCGGGATCGAGGAATACGTGAACCTCATTGACCCGACCAAAGAGGTTGTGCAGGTCACCCATGATGTCCTGGTAGGCCCCCATGAGGAAGAAGCCGAGGTAGTACGGCTCCTGAATCAGTCCATTCCGACGAAGCGCATGGAGCGGCAGGGTGTCGCGAACGTCACGGAGGTCGATGAACTTGTTGATCTGGCCGTCGGAGTCGCAGGTGATATCCACCAGTGTGGCTTCACGCGTGGGTCGCTCATCCAGGCGACCGATGGGCATGATGGGAAAGAGTTGGCCGAGTGCCCAATGGTCGAGCAGGGACTGGAATACGGAAAAATTACAGAGATACTGGTCTCCGAGCAGATCCTCGAGCTTTCGGATTTCTTCTGGAATATAGGACTGCCCCTTGAACCCTCGCGCCACCTCTTCGCCTATCTCCCAAAATAGACTCTCAATCTTCGCCTTGTCCGGAAGTTCGAGCATTCCCAGGGTGAACATATGATGAGCATCCTCCTTGCGCTCCAGAGCGTCGTGGTAGGCCTCCAGCTTATTCAACTTGGCGAGATTGCGGCGGATATCGAGCAGCTCCTTCACGAGCGCATGCTCGTTCTCCCCGTAGACCAGGCTGGGGCTGATACGATTCTTCTCGATCGATCCGAAAACTTCCACGATCAGCACGCTGTGGTGCGCCACGATCGCGCGACCGCTTTCGCTCACGATATCCGGATGGGGCACCTTCTCCACATTGCAAACATCGGCGATGTAATAAACGATGTCGTTGGCGTATTCCTGGAGGCTGTAGTTGGTCGAACTATCCGATGCGGATCGGCTGCCATCGTAATCCACTCCCAGTCCACCCCCAACATCCATGAACTCGATAGCGAAGCCCATCTTGTAAAGCTTGGCGTAGAGCCGAGCAGACTCCTGCACCGCTTTCTTGACGGTGAGAATATCTGGCACCTGCGAACCGATGTGGAAATGAAGGAGCTTGAAGCAATGGGAGAGATTTTCCGCCTTCAATAGCGCGGTGGCATCCAGCAGCTCTGCGGTGCTGAGGCCGAACTTGGCGTGCTCACCCCCGCTCTCCGCCCACTTTCCCGCGCCCTTGCTCATCAGCCGCGCGCGAATGCCGATCAACGGCTCCACTCCCAGCTGTTTGGAAATCTCGATGATTTGACGGAGCTCCTCGAGCTTCTCCACGACCATGATGACTCGCCGACCGAGCTTCGTGCCGAGCAGAGCCATGCGGACAAACTGGGCGTCCTTGTAGCCGTTGCAGATGATCATCCCGTCGGGCTGGTTTTGCAGCGCCAGGCCGGCGAACAATTCCGGCTTGCTCCCGACTTCCAGACCGAATTGAAATGGCTTTCCCGCCTCCAGGATTTCTTCGACCACCTCGCGCAGCTGGTTCACCTTAATGGGGAAAACTCCACGATATCGACCCTGATAGTTAAATTCCTTGATCGCCCCGCGAAACGCCAGATTGATGCTCTCGACCCGATGTCGCAGGATATCCTGAAATCGGATGAGGAGCGGGAACTTCAGTCCACGGCCCTTCGCTTCCTCAATAATGTCCGTTAGGTCCACAGCAGCGCCAGCCTCTTGGAGAGGCGTGGCCACCACATGCCCGGCGGCATTGATATCAAAGTAACGCGCACCCCAACGCGGGATGTTATACATGTGGCGTGCGTCCTCCACGCTCCAGGCCGGCACGGCAACTACGGCATCATTCATGTCAGTGTCGATAATCTGGCGGATATTAGGAATGCGCTGCGAGAATTCAACGTAAGAAACAGGAAGTTCTGAAAGAGTCAGAATCCAGATCTCCGGTCGGTGGCAGAATTTCTGCAATCCTATGGATCTGGTCCCCTGGCCCGGCACACTCAGCCCTCCCTCTCCGCGCGCGAACAACGGAACCTCTTTTCCTCTCCCGCGATTGTTTCTCGTTGCCAAACGCGACGCTTTTCCGTTGGTTTGGGCCATACAACGCACATGAGCATCCGTAAACTAAGACCCCGGCAAGCCTACCTCATCGCCAATGGCGATCTTCGACCCGCTGCCAACCAGAAATGTTGGAGCGAGCAATCGCGAATGGAGGCCACCTTGGGAAAGGCATTCCGCAAGGAGGGATGGAAGCTGATCCGCGCCCATGAATTCGACAAGCGCGTCGGCCATGGTTTCATTGATTCTCAAAAACGAGGACTCGAGGTATTCCGCTCCATTGATCCGGACGCCCCGTTGGTGGTGGCGGAGTCGGTCTGGCAGTATAGCCAGCACATTCTCCCCGGCCTCTACACCCATCGCGGCCCGATCTTGACGGTCGCCAACTGGAGTGGCACCTGGCCGGGACTGGTTGGGATGCTCAATCTCAACGGGTCGCTAACCAAGATGGAGATTCCTTACAGCACACTCTGGAGCGAATCCTTCACCGATGATTTCTTCTGCGAAGGCCTGCGTGAATGGCTCTCCACCGGACGCGTGAGCCACGATCAATCTCACGTGCGACAGCTGGATTTGGTGAAAATCCCCGATTGCGATGCCGAAGTGGGTCGCCGATTCGCGCGCCGCTTTCGTTCCGAGAAGGCCATTCTAGGAGTCTTCGATGAGGGATGCATGGGAATGCACAACGCGATCATCCCTGACGAAATCCTGAACCCAACTGGCGTCTTCAAAGAGCGCCTGAGCCAATCGACGCTCTTCGCCTCCATGAAGCAGGTGAAGGAATCCGAAGCGCAGGCAATTTTAGGCTGGCTGCGAAAGAAGGGACTCACCCTTCATCTCGGTGAGGATGAGACCCGCGACCTCACTGAGAATCAGTTACTCCAGCAATGCCGGATGTACATCGCCGCAGTCCGACTCGCCGAGGAGTTCGGTTGCGCTGCTATCGGGATCCAGTACCAGCAGGGGCTCAAGGATCTCACCCCGGCGAGCGATCTGGTGGAAGGCATGCTGAACAATGTCGATCGTCCCCCGGTAAAGTCTGCGCGAACAGGTAAAGTATTGTTCGCGGGCGAGGCGGTGCCTCACTTCAATGAGGTGGACGAATGCGCAGGGCTGGACGGTCTGGTGACCTATCGATTGTGGCGCGAACTCGGATTTGCCCCAGAAAACACCCTTCACGATCTCCGTTGGGGACAGCATTACAAGGGCGCTGGAGTCAACGACTACGTGTGGGTGTTCCTCATTTCGGGAGCGGCACCCCCGGCGCATTTCATCGGAGGATGGCGGGGCGCGAGCAGCGAGCGGCAGCCGGCGATGTACTTCCGTCTGGGAGGCGGAACTCTCAAGGGAATCTCCAAGCGTGGACATATCGTGTGGAGCCGGGTCTTCGTGATGGACGGTCGGCTTTGCGCTGACGTCGGCGTCGCGAAGGTGGTGGGGCTCCCTGAAGCGGAAACCGAGCGCCGTTGGCGTGAAACCACACCTCAGTGGCCGATCATGCACGCAGTTCTCGACGGTGTCAGCCGGGACCAGATGATGGCCCGTCACAAATCCAATCACATCCAAGTGGTCTACGCCCCCAATTCCTCGGAAGCGCATCGCGCCGCACGCATTAAAGCGGCGGCCTTCGCCGAGCTGGGATTGCGGGTCGCTTTCTGCGGAAACGTCAAGCTGAGCTGACTATGAAAATTCCCATGCTGTTAAGCCCGGTGTTGTCCGTGTGGGTGCTGGCAGTGACGCCGGGTTGCAGCCAGACACCCGCCACCCCTCCCGCATCGCCCAGCCCTGGCATACCCTCCCCGTCCGTCACAAGGACTCTGGGCACCGGACCGCTCGATCACGCCCAACCCAAACTTCCCACGGTCAAGCTCTGGCTGGGGTCTCTGGAACTGGAGACCGAGGTCGCTTCAAAGGAAGTCGAGATCTACACCGGAATGATGTTTCGGGAAAAGATGGCCGAGACCGAGGGAATGATTTTCGTGCTCCCTGGACCGCCGCAAAAAGCTTCTTTCTATATGAGGAACACGACGGTTGCACTGTCGGCGGCCTATATCGATCCGGATGGCAAGATCCTGGAGATCCACAATCTGAATCCACTCGATGAAAGCCCGGTGGCATCGATGACGGAGGAGATCAAATATGTTCTGGAAGTTCCGCAGGGTTGGTTCCAGCGGCACAATATCGCGGTAAGCGCGATCCTCCGCACCGAGAAGGGCAGCCTGAAGGAGACCTTCTACGGGCGAACGGTCAAGTAAGCAGGGCGAACTCAGTAAACGTCACGGAGGTAGCGTCGCTCGGTTTTCATGAGCGTTTGCTCCACGTAAGCCACCGCTGCATCTCGAGTCATCGCCCCCTCAGCTTCCACGATCTGAATCAGAGTCTGGTGCACGTCCTTGGCCATGCGACGCGCATCACCGCAAACGTAGAAGTACGCCCCGTTCTGCAACCAGCGCCAGAGTTCTGCCGAGTTTTCGAGCATCCGATGCTGAACGTAGATCTTCTCCGTTTGGTCTCGCGAGAAAGCCAGATCGAGACGGTTCAGCACCCCCCGCTTCTCAAAGCGCATCAAATCGTCCTGGTAGAGAAAGTCCGTCGACCGGTGCTGCTCGCCGAAGAACAGCCAGTTTCGGCCGGAGGCCCCATCCTCTGATCGCTGTTCCAAGAAAGCTCGGAAGGGAGCGACGCCCGTGCCCGGCCCCACCATGATGATGTCGCGGGAACCCTCGCTGGGGAGGAAGAACTTCGGCGACACTTGCACAAATACAGGCACCTGCGGAGGGCCGACCTGGGCCACGTCCGCGAGAAAGCCAGAGGCCAAGCCACGCTTGGAACGACCGTGGGTTTCATAGCGAACCACCGCCACGCACAGATGCACCTCCCCGGGATGCACAGCCGGTGAAGAGGCGATAGAATAGAGGCGCGGATGAATCGGACTGAGCATCTTGAGGAAGGCTTCGGGCGATTCAAATCGCGCCTGATCGAAGTCTTTCAACACGTCCACATAGTCCCGGGAGAACAGATACTCAACCACGGCAGGATCACTGGCCATCAAGGCCTCAAGAGCGATTTTCTGATCACCTGCAGGGAGGCGATCGAGCACTCCGTTAAGAATTTTCCGACTGGCCCGGTTCACCGTGAAGAAACGTTCGAGCGCGTCACGGAAGGAGAGCGAATGGCCCTGCGGAACGGACACCACCTGCTGGGGGTTCAGTCCCAACGTTTGAACCAGCTCGTCCACCAAGGACAGCGGATTTCGAGCGAACACTCCCAGAGAGTCGCCTGGGGAATACAGAAGATCACTCCCAACCAGATCGATCTCGAGATGTTGCGTGTCCTTTCCTGACCCCGATGCGGTGAGAGAACGGCGGATCTTGATCCGCGCGAGAAACGGATTCTTCCGGCCATACGCCGCGATCACAGTGCCTGGAGTGGGAGAACTCATGTTGGGAATCGTTAAACGGCGCAAACTATCTTGCAGGCAAATAGCAGGCAAACAAAACCTGGTTCATTTCCTCAAACAGAGCATGGATGAGCATCACGGAAATGGCACTGGCCTGGCAGGAAATGCGGCGATACAGCCCAGGCCTGGCAGGAAAGAATTCTCACCGATCCAGCCGTTGTGGGGGCAAGTCGAGTTCAACCCTGTGCCGGTGCCAGCTCCCCTATATTTGGCAAAAAAATCAGTTGCCTTCCGTACCGCTTTCACCTTTATTGAGTCGTGTCGAGGGCCCGACTGTTGCATTTCATTGCTCCAGCCTCCGTCTGATTCTAGTAATTCACTTGGTTTCGGGACTTTCCCTGACGAGCTTCTCAACACACAAGCATACACATGGCTATGACCAATGCCTCGGGCACAGCAGTAGAACAAGGCTCCGGATATCTGGAGATCTCAGAAAAAGGTTTTGGGTTCCTCCGTTCTGGAGAGAACAATTTCACTCCAAAACCGACGGACATCTTCGTTACTCCGGACACCATCAAGCGCAATTTCCTTCGAGAGGGCTGTCACGTGACCGGCGCGCTCCAACCCCCGCATCGCGGCAACAGTCCGCAGCTCAAAACGGTGGATCAGGTCAACGGAATGGTTTTCGCGGACTACACCAAGACCGTTCGCTTCGAGAACCTCACCTCCATCGATCCCACCGAGAAGTTCAATCTCGAGACCACTCCGGATTTGCTCGAGACGCGTATCATTGATCTGGTGACGCCCATCGGCAAAGGGACGCGCGGCTTGATCGTCGCACCGCCCCGGACCGGAAAAACCACCATCCTCAAGCAAATTGCGAATGCCGTGGCCACCAATCACCCCGAGGTTCATTGCATCGTCCTTCTGATTGACGAACGCCCCGAGGAAGTGACTGATTTTCAACGTTCGGTGAAGGCTGAAGTCATCGCCTCCTCGAACGATCAAGAGCTCGAGACTCACGTTCGTCTTTCTCGATTCGTCATCGAGCGCTGTCGCAGAATGATCGAGACCGGCAAGGACGTTTTCGTGTTGCTCGATTCCATCACCCGCGTCGCTCGCGCCTATAACAGCGTGCATGGCGGCAGCGGCCGCACCATGACCGGCGGCGTCGATGCCCGAGCGCTGGAAATGCCCCGCAAAATGTTTGCCGCAGCGCGGAACATCGAGGGCGGCGGATCACTCACCATTCTCGCCACCGCACTGGTGGATACCGGATCCCGCATGGACGAGCTGATTTTCCAGGAGTTCAAGGGCACCGGCAACATGGAGTTGATTCTCGACCGCAAGCTGTCGGATCGGCGTCTATTCCCCGCCATTGACATTCCCAAGAGCGGCACCCGCAAAGAGGAGAAACTTTTCTCCGCGAAGCATATCGAAGCCGTTCGCAAGCTTCGCCGCATGATGGTGGATCTGAACCCCGTCGAAGCCATGGAGACCCTCATCGCGGCGCTGAAGAAGCACAAGACGAACGAGGAACTCCTGGCGAAGCTCGGGGGATAGTTTTCGCGGCGAAGCCGGCATTGGGGCGATGAACTACCCAGGGTGTTTGCGGCTTTCGCTGCCATGGGGAGTCATCCTGTTCACCCCCCGGGTTGAACCTTCTTCCTCCCATGGGTAAAGTCTCGCCGAAGAAAACGGGCAGCCTGCCACGCACGTCTCCGGCCTCCCGGCCGCCGCTGGAACGGATGATTCAGATTCATCAGGCGATCCAGCACGGAGACCACCCGACCGCCACGACACTCGCGGCTAGACTTGAGGTCAGCACCAAGTCCATTCATCGCGATCTCGAGTTCATGCGAGACAGGCTCAACCTGCCGCTGGAATACGACGCAATTCGACACGGCTGGCACTACACCGAAGACGTCACCTCGTTCCCCACCCTTCACATCACCGAGGGGGAGCTATTTGCTTTGTTGGTGGCAGAAAAAGCCCTGCAGCAATATCGAGGAACGAACTTCGAGCGCCCGCTAGTGAGCGCCTTCAAGAAGATGGCCGCCAGCCTTCCGGACACCATTTCTCTGAACCTTGCCGACTGGGAACAAACGATCTCGTTTCGAACCAGTGCCGAGCCTCGAGTGAATCTCGAAGTTTTCGACACGCTTGCGAAAGCCACCACCCGACGGGAACAGCTGCAAATTCAATACCGCAAACCGGGACGCAAACAGACGGAATCGCGGATCATCGATCCTTACCACTTGGCGAATATCAACGGTGAATGGTATCTCTTCGCGTTCGATCATCTTCGCGGCGACCTCCGGACGTTCGTCCCCGCTCGCATCCAATCCATCAAACCCACGGGAAAGCGGTTCGAACGCCCCGCCCGTTTCTCATTGGAGAGTCGACTACGAAACAGTTTCAGCGTTCATTCAGGAGAAGGAGACCACCTGGTGGTAGTTCGATTCACTGAAGCGGTAGCCGACTACATTCGGGAAAAGAAATGGCATCCCTCACAGCTTCTCAAGGAGCTTCCCGATGGGGGGGTTGAGCTGCGCATGTCCCTATCCAGCCTGGGCGAGGTGCAGCGGTGGATACTCAGTTGGGGCGGTGACGCGACCGTTCTTGAGCCTGCCACTCTGCGCAATCAATTGCGCGAGGTGGGTGAGCGACTGACTCGAGCCCATCAAGAGCGGTAGAGGGCAGGCAACTTCCTCGCGAGCGAAGTCCCGCGCAATCCGAACCGAATCGTCCGATCTGGACTACGCCACAGACTGAACGGCCTACAGGGCCTTGAGTGCGTCCAGCGCGCGCTTGCGTGCCACGGCATGATCCACGATCGGGTGGGGATAGGATTTGCCGATCGTGACCTTCGCTTCACGCAGCACCTCCTTCGGTGCCGCCCACGGTTGGTGAATCCACTCCGCAGGCATGCGCGATAATTCAGGCACCCATCGGCGCACATAGTCCCCGTCCGGATCGAACTTCTCGCCCTGGCTCACCGGATTAAAAATACGGAAGAACGGAGCGGCATCCGCTCCGCATCCGGCAGTCCACTGCCATCCGAGCGTGTTGCTGGCGAGATCGGCATCCACCAGTGTATCCCAAAACCACGTTGCTCCAGACTTCCAGGAGATCAGCAGATGCTTCACGAGGAAGGAAGCCGCCACCATGCGCACGCGATTGTGCATCCAACCGGTGGTCCAGAGTTCTCGCATTCCTGCATCGACCATCGGATACCCGGTCCGCCCCTTCTGCCACAGCGCAAGCGCATCGGCATCGACGCGCCAGGGAAAGCGGGCGAACTGATGACGGAGCGGCAAACACGGCGTGTGGGGGAAATGGAACATCAGGTGGAAGGCAAACTCCCGCCAACCCAGTTCGGTCAGAAACTGCCATCCCTGCCATGTGCCGTCAGCCACGCCCAACCGGGCCGCTGCGTCTCGAGCCGCATTCCAGACCTGACGCGGACTGATTTCACCAAAGTGCAAGTGAGGAGAGAGCCGAGAGGTGCCACGCTGGCTTGGAACATTTCGGTTCTCTGAGTAGTGGATGACGGTTTGAGATAGAAACTCGGTCAAGGCTCTCTGCGCGCCTGCCTCCCCAGGGGTCCAGGCTGAACGCAATCCCTCCGCCCAAGGAATGCTAGGTTCGAGAGCCAGCTCGCCAATCGAAAGCGAGGTTGGCCAATTTGAAAACGCCGGAAGCGCGCTCGGTGTCGGGATCGGGTCCGCAGGATCAGGCTGGCTGCGGCAATGCCTCCAGAATGGAGTGAAGACCTGAAACGGGCCACCCGTCTTCGTCTTAGGAATCCACGGTTCGCATAGCAAAGAAGTGTTAAAACTCTCCGCCTCAATTCCCGCGGAGCGAAGGGATTCCTTGATCCTCTTGTCCCTCTCAATCGAAGCGGGCTCGTATCGACGTCCCCAGAAGACCGCACTCGCACCGGTGGAATCGATCAGCTCCTCCAGCACTTCGAGCGCCCTGCCTCGACGCACGGTCAGCTGCGATCCAAGGGAACGCAAACTGTGATCGAGAGATCGAAGGGATTGGTGCAACCACCATCGCGTGGCGGCTCCGGGAGCCCAATCACCTTCCTCGTCCGGTGCCCAGATAAACACCGGAATCACGACTGCTCCCCGTCGGATCGCTGCCTCCAACGCAGGATGATCGGCGAGCCTGAGATCTTGTCGAAACCACAGGATAGTGGGGGTTCCGCTCATTTCTGCCCGGGAAATTTGGGAGGTGGTGAAATATCGAAGCGGTTAAGCTGGTTGGTTCCCGCTGGAATATCGCCTGTGGGAATTTTCAAATTGGGGCAGACCTCGGCGAGCGACGCGACATTCCTTTTCTTCATGAGTCGCTGGGCAAACTGCGGATAGAGGCCGCGCTCCGGATCCAACAATTGACAGATGGCGTCATTGACGAGGGCATCCCACTCAGGAAGTCGCACCCGGACCTGCATCCCGTACTTCTGCTGGTACTCGGTGTGCAGGCTGCGGGCGAGTCCCTCGTAGTTCTGCGCCTCTTCATCCCGATCCAGTGACGCCGATGTCAACGCGCTGGTCATCAATCCCATGACGATCAATCGCACTCGCTCGCCGTTTCCATCCGAAATCGCCTGCCGCAACCGACTCATCGCAAAGGCCTCCATCGTGGCGTGGCCATCAGCCGCTTCCGGAAAACGCTGCTTCAAAACTCCGAACCATTTCTCCGCCTCCTGCTTTCGATTGCTGACATAGAGCTCATAGGTCGACTCGCGCAGAAAGCTTCGATACGCGCTCTCAATACCCCCTTTTCGCCAGGTCTCCTCCTCCTTGAGGATCTCCACATAACCGTCGTTGGTCACTTGGATCAGATCCAGATCCGGGACCGCCTGGGGTTCGCCATCCTTGGTGAAGGAAATGATCCGACCTCGCAAAACGAGCGCGTGGAGCGATTGGTAGATCAACCGACGCAGAGTAACCAGGGTCTCCTTATTGGCGGGATTGTCTTTGCAATTTCTCAGCCCAAGAAAGCCCCAGTAGATGGCGTGAGGTTCAGGGAGACGCCATTCCAAGTGACCGTACTTCTTTTCGATATCCTGCATCACCTGGGGATCCATCTTGTATCGAGTCCGCAGGACTTCCGCTCGTTTCCGAGCGTCGTCGGTGGTCGGTGTGACGAGTAGGGCGATGTTGGTGGAAGCGCTCCCCAGCACCAAGTTCATCTCATAAAACCAAACTGCCTTGTAATAGAGATGAGCATCGTCGAGGTAGTACCCAATCTTGTGCTGGAAAAGCCAGCCCAGCTGCTGGTAGATCTGCGCCTCGGTGGGATTGTAGACCAGACCCTGATCGCGAAGCAGCTTAATGCCGCTCTCTACCCATCTCCAGCGGTCGGCTGGCGCGGAGAAACGAACGGAAATATTGTACGCCATGTTCCAGGCCTGATGGGTCCAAACCTGAGCGAAATGAGGCTCCAGTTTGGTGATCCAGTCGGACAGCTGAACCATCTCGAAGAATCGGCCCTCGTCCTGCATCTGACTCGACCGCATCCAAAGCGCATTCGCGATCAGGCCGCGAAAGCTACCAAGCGCCACGGTGGTGAACGCCAGCAATGGAGGTGCATTCTCCAAAAGCGGCATTCGGTCCAGCCCAAGCTCTGGATTTGAGCGCTGCCGATTGAGTTCCGACTGGAATACGCCCGACACCGCCAGCAGCGCTATCGCCAGCAGAGCCATCGCGTGTTTGAAAAACTTTCGCATCACCTTCCTCAGTGGGTTCCTTGTGCCGTCGCAAGTTCGCGCCGTGTCAGCAGCCAGATTCCGATCACGGCCAGCACTCCGCCGGCAATGAACACTACTTGAAACCAGGCCTCGCCGAGTAAAACCCAGGTGATGCTGCGTCCGGTGCTGAGCAGCTCTATCGGAGAGGCTACATTCACCAGATTCACCATCGCGAGAATCCCTTTGAAGAGCGGTAAAAATAGGGCGTTGGCCACCGGGCGTATCATCTGAAAATCCTCCGGCCGACCGGCGATCACGGTCTCGTTGGCCACCGACTCCGCGAGCGTGCCGCTAGACATCGCCACCACCAAAACGCTGATGGAACAAAAGGCAGCCACCGGAAACGAGGTGATACTCGCCGCTGCCAATCCAAGCGCCGAAAGCAGCGCCAGCCAGGCCAACAGAATACCCAGTCCTCGAAAGAAATTGAGGCCGAAGCCGCCATCGCGATAGAGGATCTCAATCCCGTCATCGAGTGAAAACACCAACGAAGCATCTTCCTGACTCTGAAACACCACGAGCAGACGGCCTTGGGCGTCCGCCATCGTCCTCGGGACTTGAAATTCCTGGAACGAGTCCGGAGCCAGTCGCATGGAAGGGGTCTGGTTAACGGTATCTGATCCGGGTGTCGCAAACATCCAGAACCCCTCATAGAGCCCGGCACTATTGGTGGAAGCGGAGTAGAACTTCACCCGAACAAACAACGGCTCATTCCCCCGCAATCGACCTGCGAGACCTAAGTCAAATTCCCAGGGGTGCCGCTGACGCGGGCCCACCACCTGCGCCTCAAGATAGACCCTCTCGGCGATGTGTTGCCGGGCCGCTTTCAGTTCTTCCGCCGAAAGACGCGCACGATTCGGGATCTTGCTGATTTGGCTTTCGATTTGGGAATTGAGGTCAGGAGGTTTCGGCTTCACTCCGGCGCGCGCCACCATCACCTCTTCCCGGAGAATCTGCTGCTGTCGCGGCGTCAGACTCGCAGCACGCCATTGCAATAGAGAGTAGATGGCCACGCCCGCAAGACTCAGGAGCGCGGTATTCAGGGCCAGGATCCCCAGCCATTTGCCAAGCCAGATCTGCCACCGTCCCACCGGCTTCACCACCACCATCTGGATCTGACATTCATCCACATCGCGAGCCAACGTTCCACAGGAGAGCCAGAGGGTGGAAAGGCCCAGCAGAAAGCTGGTAACGCTCAGAGTGTAGGTCAGAAGGATCTGGACTAACCCACGCGCGGTTCCATCGTCTTTCACCACCACTGGCAATATTACCACTGCGCTCAGCAAAGTCACCGCGAGCACCCAGAACAAACGGTAGCGGAAGGCGGCCTTCCAGGTGAGCTTCGCTATGGCCAGCAAGGGTTGCATCGAAAATTCGGTATCCGTTTGATCCAGGTTTCAGTGCGGCTTCAGAACGGAAGCCAGAGTTGCCGCTCAGGGCTTCGGTTTGCGAAGCAGCGCGGAGAGTTTATCGTTCGCCTTCGCCATCTCCGCCTCGGAGGGTGGAGGAGCGGGAGGATTTGGAACGGGAGTGAGAGGTGCCGCTGCGGACGGGGTTGAGACCGCCGAGGTCGCTCCGACTGATGGCATGAGAGCGGATAGCTTCGCGTGGTCTACCGGGGAAGCGGCGGGGTTTGCTGAGACGGCCTCTAGGGGTTTGGACGCCGCACCAAGGGCCGTCGAAGCAGGAGCGCTCAGTCGATCCAGGACCTTGTTGGGTTCGGGAGCGGAAGTCTCCGCATCTCCGCGCAGGTACGCGGCCACTCGGTTTCCAGAAGTCGCGCCTGAGGTTTGGGTCGAGCTCTGCCGGGCTCGCTCCACCACATCTAGAAAATAGCTCTCGAGATTCTGGGTCGGATTGTCCACCCGCACTTTGTCCGCCGCGACCTCGGAACG
>JAYTTC010000694.1:0-3647 GCA_043745255.1 Verrucomicrobiales bacterium | reverse complement strand
TCACCGTGTGGGGCGATACTCCGTCCGTCGGAGTGAAACCGGCCAGCGAGGCCCCGGTGCGGCTTGCGGTTCTGTTTTCCGGAAACGGCTTTCACTCGAAGGAATGGTGGGCCAAGGGCGAGGGTAAGAGCATGGAACTGGGCAAGGTGCTCGCGCCGCTGGCTGATTTCCGTGAGAAATCTCTGTTCATTCGCGGGCTTTACAACGAGGAGGCGCAAAAGGGGAATATTCACAGCTCTCAGACAGGCAATCTGCTCTCCGGAGCACCGCTGGCTTCCGGGGGTGAGATCCGTTCCGGCACCAGCATCGACCAATTGTTGGCGCAGCGATACGGTCACTCAACCAAAGTCTCGAGCCTGGTGCTCGGATGTGAGAAATCGAATCCCTCCGTTCATAAGAATTATTCGATGCTCTACAGCTCGCATATTTCTTGGACCTCTCCCACCTCTCCGACTCCACTGGAGATTTATCCGGCTCTGGCCTTCGATCGACTCTTCAAGGACGAGGTGAGCCGGGGGGATAAGAGCGTGCTCGATGCGGTGCTGAGTGATGCGACGGATCTGCGACGTCACATCAGCGCGAACGATCAGCACAAACTCGACGAGTATCTCGACTCGGTGCGGGAAGTGGAGGTTCGGATCGACAACGCGGGCAAGAAGGGTGAATTACAAGGCTGGCGTCCCACGCTCAGCGCTCCGAATATTCCACGTCCGGCCGACGGCATCCCACAAGATATCCGCGAGCACATGCGCCTGATGTGCGACATTCTGGTGCTCGGCTTTCAAACCGATACCACGCGGATCTGCACGCTCAAGCTGAACAACGATCATAGCTCGTTGCGTTTCCCGCATCTAGGCGTTGATTACATGATCCATCATCTCCTTTCGCATAGCGACACGGCGGACTGGCTCAAGGTGAATCAATTCTTTCTCGAGCAACTTGCCTATATCGCGGGCAAGCTGGACGCCATCCAGGAAGGTCCGCGCACCGCGCTGGACAACACGATGCTGATGTATTGCTCTTCGATGCTGAACGGCAACCATGACGCCACGCAGCTTCCGGTGGTCGTGGTGGGCGGTGCAGGGGGACGGATTAAGGGCGGTCGCGTCCTGGATTATAAGGAGAAGCCGGAGCGGCAGATGTGCCGACTCTATCTCTCGATGATGGACAAGATGAACGTGCGCCTCCCCAAGTTCGGCGATGCCACCATGGCACTCGAAGAGGTTTGAATCAGAGAACTCATCCAGAAGGGAAGAACTCGCCCCTGGGTGCGAACGAGTTCAATGAGCGTTCGTTTTTGCGGAGTGCGTTGGAGACGAAACGGCGGCCGAAACTTCAACCTTTTCGTCAAACCTCGCCCCGGTGAAGTCCAGTCGGTAGATCATCCCTTGGTAGCCAACCACGAAAAGCTCGCCTTTCTCATCGGTGGCGATCGAGGTGATCGCTTGGGGCGAGATGCCAATCTGGCGGATTCTCTTAAGAGACCGGTGGCTCTGGGTCATTCCCCAGATCCGCTTGGATTGATAGTCGCCAAAAATATAAACCCCGTAAAAGGAGGAGTGCTTGTCGCCTCGATAGACGCGTCCTCCGATCATCGATGAGCCATCTTTACGGCGGCTTGAGAAGAGCGGCGGTATGTAGGTAGCACCTTCTCTGCGGTGCTCGGTGGCGAAACGCTCAAAGCCTTCGTAGACATTCCATCCGAAATTTTCCCCACGGCGAACGATGTCCACCTCATCGCCCCGCTCCTGCCCCAGATCCCCGACCCAGAGATCGCCCGTGACCCCGTCAAAGCTGAACCGCCACGGCTCGCGAAATCCATACGCCCAGATCTCCGGTCGGGCATCGGGTCGTCCACGAAACGGATTTCCCGACGGGATTGCATAGGGCAGACCCGCATCATGGTTGTCGACATCGAGACGCAGCATCTTGCCGAAGAGGAGTCGCAGGTCCTGTCCGTGTCCTTCCGGATCAAAGTTCGGTGCTGAGTCCCCCATCCCCAAGTAGAGGAAGCCATCGGGCCCGAATTCAATACACCCTCCGTTGTGATGCTCTGCCACGCTCACGATCTTCAGGAGTCTTCGCGAGTCCTGACCCGAATCTTTCCCGAAGTCTGCCGCTGCCTGCCTCTCCACGAGGACGGTGGCGATCTTTCCGTCCTCAAAGACTTGATGCTTCAGGTAGTACTTCCGGTTCTTATGAAACTGAGGATGGAAGGCCAAGCCGAGAAGTCCGTTCGGACCCCGCTGGCTGAAGACATCCGGGGTGAAGTCGGCGAACACGGACGTTTTATCGCCCTCGGCTTCCTTCTCCAGCAACCAGATCACTCCCGTTTGATGCACCACCAAAAAGCGCTGTGCGAAACCCGGAACTTGGTAGAACCCGACCAGCCCGGATAGGGCGTTACTCGCAGCGACGCCGGACCGGGGTGGCACTCGAAGTTCCTCGTTAAGCCAGGGACGCAGCGTGATCGGTCGCGCCAGCTCCGAAATCGTGTCCGGCATACCCCGATGGTTCGTGCGCGCGTGCCTGGCCTCTTTGAGAGTCATCAGATATTCGATCAAGTCCGTGAATTCCTGCGGCGACAACCGCGCCTGGAGTCCGTCGGGCATGAGGGAGATACTGCTTCCTCGCTGTTCCTTGATGTCGCCGAGCGCGATGCGGATCCGATGTCCGTCCGCGACCGCCAACTCGATCTCCGAGGCAGAGGCTCGTTTGAGTATGCCTTGAAATTCTTCTCCTGATTTGGTTTGCACCACTGTAGTGCTGTAACCCACCGCGAGGCTGGCCGAGGGCGTGAGCACCGCCTCGATGAGGTCGCGTCGGCCGAACCGATCTCCCACCGCGAACAGATCCGGCCCCGCCTTGCTGCCTGTGCCATCAACCGAGTGGCACTTCGAACACGCGACTCCCTTCTCGTCGGCAAAAAGTCTTTTCCCGCGCGCCACCTCGCCGTCGTGCACTCTGGCGAACTGGCGATACTCTTCCTCTGTCCGGGCCTTTCCGTCTCCCGGAGATGCCTGGCCCAGGCACCTTGAGCCACTGCTCGACAAACAGACGAGGAGGACCGGAACAGTAAACAGGTTGGCGAACACGATGCTCATGGAGCGCTCACGGTGCTGTAAGCGTGCGCAGGTTCAAGTCCAAAGGAAGAAGGAATGAGGTAGCCGGGTGCAATTAAAAGAAGGTGAGATGTGGATGCTTGGAGAAAGCCTGAATGGGTAGCTGCGTGAGAGGGCCGCCCACTTCAGCGGCCGCGATGTCCCGAGAGAAGTAAGTTCTCGGAACAGGTTTCCTCTCCCATCCGCGTCTTCCGCGCACTCCGCGGTAAACGCTCCTCCCAGGATCGGAAACAGGCAGGTTCGGGCTTAGCCGCGAAAAGGCGCAAGAGACGCAAAAAAGACCGGGGCTCTGGACGACGCTACAGAAGCCGGGCTGTAGTTCTGTAGCGTGGGCCGTATCGGCCCATCCCCGCCCGGATCGTTCGATACGGACGACACTACAGAAGATGGAAACCGTGCGAGGGCACGCCAGCTGTAGTTCTGTAGTGTGGGCCGTATCGGCCCATCCCCGTCCGGATCGTCCGATACGGACGACACTACAGAAGAGGGAAACCGTGCGAGAGCACGCCAGCTGTAGTTCTGTAG